>JAEUQD010000295.1 GCA_016789925.1 Bryobacterales bacterium
CGCTGCGTGTACCGGAACGCGCGCAGATACTGTTCGTGATCCTGGTGGTTGAGCCGCTTCAGAGCCTTGATCAGGGCGTTCTTGGCCCAACATTGCGGGTCGAGTTTTGCGCTGCCTTCGAGGAATCGGTCAAAGGCGCGGGCGAGGTCGCCGGCCAGCGTTTGGATTTCGAACTCTTCGACGAGTGCGGCTGCTTTGGCGGCAATGAGGTTCGACCGGTCTGCCAGGGCGCGGCGAAGCTGGGCCAGCGACGAAGCGGCGAGCGGGTCCGCACGCAGCAACTCGAGTTCGTGGAGGCGATCTTCCACGCGTTGTGCCATGGCTTACAGCCTAGCAGTTAGAAGTAGTATAGGGCCGCGCAGCAGGCTCCGTTGTGCGCGAGTTCCTTAGAAAGCGCACAGGGCCGCGCAAGTTCCTCAGAGTTTGTCAGGGCGCGCTGATTCGTCCCCGGAACTCTTCCGGGGCAAGAGTACGGAAATGCCGGACATTGAACGTGTACAGTCGTTCGCAACCGGCCTTTTGGGCCACACGCAGGTGGATTGCGTCGTAGATCGCGCCACCGGTCCAGCCTGCGTCAGCACACTCGGCCATGACGCGGCGATACTCCGTAGCCGAAAGCGCCACCACGTCAACCAGCGGCAGTACCGTTTGCTCAATCATCCGCCGCGCCTCCGCCGGGTAGATCGGCGGGTCGAAGGGAGTGCGGGTGAGTACCGCGTAGAGTTCCGCCAAGGCATGCGCGGATATGCAAGCCTGGATTTTCTTGGCCTTCGCGGCGACAAGCAGGGCGACGGCGGGTCCATGATGGGGATGATCTTGCACCAACGCCGCAACCAGGACCGACGTGTCCAGAAAGACGTTCACTGTCCCGCCAGCTTCCGCATCCGGTCTTCGCGGTCATCCTCAATCAGACGGCTCCAATCGTACCCCTTGGGCAGTTTGCCCCGGTGGATCAGAAGCCCGTCCCGCGTGACCAGCGATGCGCGCTGCCGAACCGGCTTCAGAACTACTCCTTCCGCCGTCTCCTCGATCTCCAGGTCCGTCCCCGCCTTCAGGCCATACCGGTCCCTGACAGGCTTCGGCAGGACGACGCGGCCCGCTCGGTCGATCTTCAGCGTCATGCCATTTCAATATGGCACTTACCATCTTGATTGGCAATATGAAAGTGCCGGAAGGCTACATCGCTTTCGTCGAAGAGTTACCCGGAGCCAACACCCAGGGCGCAACCCTCGACGAAGCCCGCGCGAACCTCAACGAAGCGGTCACCCTGATCCTCGATGCCAACCGCACCCTGTCCGAACAATCTATCGGCGAAGCTGAAGTCATCCGCGAGAAATTCGTCCTGCCCGCCTCAGGAAACGGGTTGACCTGATCCGCCACATCGAGCGCAACGGATGTGAGTTCCTGCGCGAGGGCGATCGGCACACTGTCTACGTCAACCGGGCGCTGCGCAAGTCCTCGGCACGATCTCGACGGAAATCGCAGCATCTCGACTCCGGCGAAATGACCGTCGCCGGCCGCAATACGCTCAAAGTGGCCGGCATCCTGGTGGGCGAAGTTTGGGTCGGCTCCGGCCAGTCCAACATGCAGTAGTCCATCCGCCAGTCGGCCAATCCCGACGAAGAGGGCCGCAACGCCAACCACCCGCGCATCCGGCTGTTCCGCGTTCCCCTTTAGGTACAATGCGGACCATGCGCTTCTGGCTGGTTCTGCTTTCGCTCGCGTGCGCCGCTCCGTGCCAACGCCATGTCCCCACGGTCGACGACATCCTCGGCCTCGAGACCCTCGGCGCCTCCACCGCCATCTCGCCCGACGGCCGCTACGTCGCCTATTCCGCCGCCCGCAACGACTTCAAGCAGGACGCCATCGTGCGCCATATCTGGCTGGCCGACACGCAGACCGGAGCGGCGCTGCAATTGACGCGCGGGGACAAGTCCTGCGGCAGTCCGCAATGGTCGCCCGACGGCAAGTGGCTCGCGTTCACCAGCGACCGCACGGGCGGCAAGGCCCAGATCTTCCTGATCTCGCCCGCCGGCGGAGAGGCACTCGCTATCACCAAGGCTGAAGCCGGCGTGCGCGCGTATGACTGGTCGCCCGACGGCAAGACCATCGCGTTCACCGCCGCCGAGCCCGAGCCCAAGGCGCTCAAGGACCGCAAGGAGTACCTCAGCAACTTCGAAGTGGTCCGCCGCGATTACCAGCACGCGCACCTCTGGACCGTCGATGTCGCGCAGGCGACCCGGGAGCCGCAAGCCGGCAGGCAGCGCACCCGCGGCGTCGCGTTCACCGTCGACTCCATCGCCTGGTCGCCCGATTCGACCCGCATCGCGTTCGCCGCCACCGCCAACCCCGATCTCACCCAGCGCGACACCTCCGACATTTATGTACTGACGCTGGCGGACGACGCCGTGAAGAAAGTCGTCTCGGAACCGGGCGGCGACTGGAGTCCCAAGTGGTCGCCCGACGGCGCCCGCATCGCCTTCGCGTCGTCCATGGGCAGGATCGACTCCGCCGCGTACAACATACGCATCGCCGTGGTCCCGGCCGAGGGCGGCCCGCGGCGCTCCCTCACCGACGCCTTCGACGAAAGCCCCGACATTGTGGAGTGGACGCGCGACGGCCTGTATTTCTCCGCGCTGCAGAAGATGTCGTCGCACCTGTTCCGGCTCGATCCGGAGACCGGCCGCATCGACCACCGCATCACCCAGCCCGCGGCGCTCTTGGCGAATGGCTTCTCCCTGACCGCGGACGCCCGCCAGGTCGCGTTCACGGCGGCGTCGGCCACCGCGCTCACCGAGGTGTTCGTCGCCGGCACGCGCGACTTCGCGCCGCGCCAGCTCACCTCCGCCAGCGCCGCGGTGAAAGACTGGGAACTCGGCCGCCCCGAGCCGATCTCCTGGAAGAGCCGCGACGGCGCCGTCATCGAAGGCGTGCTCATCAAGCCCGCCAACTTCGACCCCGCGAAGAAGCATCCGCTGCTCTGCGTTATCCATGGCGGGCCGACTGGGATCGACTTCCCCACGCTGCTCGGCTCGGGTCTCTATCCGTGGGACGCCTGGACCGCGCGCGGCGCCCTCGTGCTGCGCGTCAACTACCGCGGCAGCGCCGGCTATGGCGAGGCCTTCCGCCGCCTCAACATCCGCAACCTCGGCGTGGGCGACGCCTGGGACGTGCTCAGCGGCGTCGACCACCTGGTCAAGCTCGGATGGGCCGACCCCGCTCGCCTGGGCTGCATGGGTTGGAGCCAGGGCGGCTACATTTCTGCGTTTCTCACGACGACCTCCGACCGCTTCCAGGCGATTTCCGTGGGCGCCGGCATCTCCAACTGGGCGACCTACTACTACAACACCGACATCACTCACTTCACCCGCCGCTACCTCGGCGCGGACCCGGCCGCAGACCCCGAGATTTACCGCAAGACCTCGCCCATGAGTTTCATCAAGAACGCCAAGACGCCCACGCTGATTCAACACGGCGACGGCGACCGGCGCGTTCCCATCGCCAACGGCTACGAACTGCGGCAGGGGCTCGAAGACCAGGGCGTCAAGGTCGAAATGGTGGTCTACAAGGGCATGCCCCACGGTCCCACCACTCCCAAACTGCGCCGCGCCATCATGCAACACAACCTGGCGTGGTTCAACCACTACATCTGGGGCGATCCGCTGCCGGACTTCACGCGTCCCGACGTGCCGAAAAAAGCGGATGAGGGCAAGTAGGCGCTCCCGGCTTCTCTGCAACATTGTTGCAGGAATCCTGTAAGTCTCTAACTACTTAGTTAGTCGTCAAAGCTCATTTCAAGAGAGCTACAACCCAAGTCATGCCCGCAGTGATCCCGAGCGTCACCGCAGTACCAAGAGCAGCGCCCAACGTACTTCCCCAAAAGAACCCACGAAAAGTGACGCCATGGCTGGTGCGGATCGAGATGAAGGTGTGATACACGACAAAGATCGCCACGGACAGGACAGCTAGTTTCACGCCGGGCATAAGCCGTCCATGACGGTCGAAAGGTCCGTGCGCTTCGATCACCTGTACCGCCAGCATCAGCGGCAACCAAACCGCCCCACCAACGTAGAATGCGATCGCCAGTAATCGTTTGAGAGGTGGCCTCGGTTTGGGGACGAAGATCTGAATGGGCAAAAACGACAGCACTATCATTACGGCGAACAGAAACTTCAAAGTCGAGTTAATCAAGCGTTCCTCGCGTTCAACGGAATCGGACGCAAGGATCACCTTCATGGCTAGGTCGGGCTCGTCTTTCAGGAGTTGTGCGGCTATACGCTTTGCTGAGAGCGATCCCACTGTGCGCATAAATTCCTGCGAAGCCGGATTGCCTTCGGGACGAAGTAAGAACTGCAGTAGCTCCGCATCACCATCTGGGAAATGCTTAGCAGCACCTGTACTGTTGAGGAATTTGAGGACGTCCGCCTCGTCCAGTTCGAACAGCGCCTCATACCACTGAGCTTCAGCCCGCCACGTGAACGCTGCAGGCAACAGCAGCGCATAAAGCGAAGCCATAGCTACGAAGAACTGCCATGGCTTTACGTGCTGTGGATACGAACCGGCTCGCGTGTCCTTGAACACTTCGGTCGGAGTAAAAACGATGTCCACCCAAGCCAAGAAGATCCTGTATGGAGCGGATCTCTTTACCGCGCCAAAGGCGCTCGCCATTCGTCCACGCAGAATCTGGGCTGGCATGACTCGAAACTATACCAAAAGCGTTCACAACCAATGCGCTTGTGTTTGAATGTGGGTCCCGCACGCGAGCGCCGTCGTCGCTTCAATCGTCTGTTGCGTCACGCAAAACGACACACCGAGGCTTGTGGGTGGTCAGTACTCTGAACAGCGTCCGCCTGTCAGCCTGTCCGCCCGTCAGATGGTGCGTCCCCATGGCACTTCTCCCAAAACACGGCCCGACATGCACAACAATGTGGACAAACACAACACTTCCCGCCCCAGTCTCGCCCGAAAATGCCCGGACCGCCCACAACTCTCCGCCCTCTTCCCCACTGAGCACCCCAAACCCGCCGGAATCCTCCACAGAATCCCCTCGCCAACCGAAACCGCCCAGCCAAATTTCCACGAAAGTACTCATGTGACGGGTCCTACCGTCCCCGCGACTTCCTCCCTTCGGCCATCCCACTCCACCACCGCGAGCGCAACGCCGAACAACGGCCATTGGTGTTGCAAGGCCGGAGCCTGGCGGTCAGACCTCAAAAAGAGCGTGGACCGGCACAACGATCTCGGGATTCTCCGTTCGGAGTTCCCGCACTTCCTGCATCCCTTCTTTCGTCCAGCGGACGGCCTTCCTGGTCGCCAAATCCACCAGCCAAACGTTGGAAACGCCGAAGGAGAGAGAGTCGTCGTTGACGCGCTCGTTCACCCGTGACCAGCGGTCTTCCGGCGACTGGATCTCGATGCAGGCAAAGGGCGGCGTCCGGAAGATCTGCGCGAATCGTTCTCCCCTAAGGTTCGCTCCGCGAGCACTCCATCCACGAAGTCACAGTCCGGGCGGTAGACCGTCGTGAGGTACTCGTCGATGCTGACCAGGGTGCCGGTTGGCACGAGAGCAGGCGGTGAGGGGGATCCTGCTGATGAACGACCGGGAACCCACCTTCGTTGAAACTTCCTTTTGACAC
>JAEUQD010000313.1 GCA_016789925.1 Bryobacterales bacterium
AAGATGCCGCCCTTGGCGAACTGAACAAACTGGGCCGGTTCTTCGCCGGTGTCGGAGACCGTGGCCACGTCGCGCACGAAGATGGGGCGTGCGTTGGGCGCGCCGATGACTACGGACCGGACATCGTCGACGGTTTGCAGATACTGTCCGGTTTCGAGCAGGAAGTCGCGATTATCGTTCGGAAACTGTCCGGCCGAGAGGCGCTGGTTGGCGCCTCCGAGGGCGCGGTGAACGTCGAGCGGCGTAAGGGAATAGGCGGAGAGGCGCAGCGGATCGAGCAGAACGCGTACAGTGCGGCGTTGCCCGCCGAGGATCTGCACGGCGGAGACCTCCGGGGTCTGCTTCACGGTGTCGTGTAGCTGCGCGGCTACCTGCCGGAGTTGCAGGTCGTTATAGGTGGCGCTGTGGAGAGTAAGCCCGAGGATGGGCACGTCGTCGATGGACCGGGGTTTCACCAAAGGCTGGGAGGAGCCGGGCGGAATGAGGTCAAAGTTGGCGAAGAGCTTCTGGTTCAACCGGACGATGCTCTTCTCCTCGTCCTCGCCCACTTTGAAGCGGACGATGGCGAGCGACATTCCCGGCGACGAGGTCGAATAGATGTACTCGACGCCGGGAATCTCCCAGAGCAGCTTCTCCATGGGCTTGGTGACGCGTTCTTCCACCTCGCGGGGAGTCGCCCCGGGGAGCGAGACAAAGACGTCGATCATCGGGACGATGATCTGCGGCTCCTCTTCGCGCGGCAATTGGACGATGGCGAAGAGACCCAGCAGGAGGGATGCGCCGATGAAGAGCGCGGTGAGTTTCGAGTCGATGAACGCCTGGGCGATCTTGCCGGCGATCCCTAAGGGTGCGTTCACGGCCGCGCCTCCACTCGAGCGCCATCAGCCAGGGCGGGCGGACGCGGGTGGATGATCCGGTCGCCGGACTGGAGACCGGAAAGCACCTCGATGCGGCCTTCGCGCGCCGCGCCGAGGCGAACCAAACGCGCCCGTGCGATGCCGCTGTCGGCTACCATCACGCTCTGCAACTGGCCTTGCGTGATGACGGCTTCGGAGGGCACGGTCAGCACGGAACGCGGCGCGCCGGTCGCGAAGGAGGCACGGCCAAACAGGCCGGACCGCAGGTCGCGATGGGCCGGCAGGTCGATCTTGGCGAGGAAAGTGCGCGACGCCTCCTCGACGGAGGGGACGATCTCGGTCACGCGGCCGGTGAGCGGTTGGGGAATCGCTTCCAGCCGGATAGTAGCGGGCTGACCGCGTTTGATCTGGCTGAGGCGTGACTCCTCGATGGACGCTTCGAACCGCCAGCCGCCTTCCTGCTCCAGTTCGAGCAGCGGGGTGCCAGGTGCGGCGAGCGCGCCGGGCTCGACACGGCGGGCGATCACGCGGCCGGTAAACGGCGCCTTGACAGTGGTGTAAGAGGCCATCACCTCGGCTCCTCGGACACCTTCTTCGGCCTGGCGGATCTTGTCGTCGAGCTGACGGCGCTTGGCGCGGGCCATGGCTTCGGCCGATTGCGCCACCTTCGCGCGCGCTGAGGCTTCGTCGTATTCCTGTGCGGAAATGGACCGCTTGTCGAGCAGGTCTTTCATGCGGCGGAGAGTGGACTCGGCGAGTTCGACCTGGGCGCGCGCGCCGGTGATGGCGCTGTCTGCTTCAGGAATACCCTGGCGGGCTTCGGCGAGTTGGGCGCGCGCTCCCTGGATGGCGGTCTGCAACTCCTTGGCGTCCAGTTCGACCAGGATTTGGCCCGCGGTGACGCGATCGCCGACTTGCGGCCGAACGGCAACGACGTAGCCCATGGCGCGGCTGGTGATCAGGGCCGATGTGCGTGCCCGCACGGTACCCGGCGCATCGAGGGAGTCTTCCCACTCCACCGGTTCGACGGCCACCGTGGACACGGCGACCGGTGCGGCGGGTTTGGCTTCCGGCGCCGGCTTGTGGCTGGAACAGGCGGCGAGAACAAGGAAGGCGGGCGTGAACTTAATTAAGGACATCATTGTCTCCTGAGAGGCGGCCGGAGGCCAATTCCACTTCGACGGCGGCCAAGCGTTGATCGTAGACGGCGGCCAAGCGGCGGGTGCGGGCTTCTAACAGTGCTGTTTCGTTGCGCAGCAGTTCATTGACGGTGGTGAGCCCGGCTTCGAAGCGATTCTTGATAATGCGCAGGCTCTCTTCGGCCTGCGCGATGGCGGCGTCAGCCACCGCAAGCCGCTCCGTGGCGGACTTCCAGGCCGCGCGCGCCTGCCGGACGTGCAATTCCACGGCACTGTCCACCTGGCGTTTGGCGGCCTGGGCGGCGACGGCGAGATGGGCGGCTTCCTCGGAGCGGCGGGAGGCAGAGCCCCCGGTGTCGAAATTCCACCGCAGACCCGCGCCGAACCACCAGTTGGCGCCGCCATCGGTAACGAACTTGTGGCGGTCGGCTTCAAACACGCCACGTGCCACAATCTGCGGATAGAGCGAGAACCGCGCCGACCGGCGCTGCGATTCGGCCAGTTCGGTTTGGAGAATGGCCTGGCGCTGTTCGGGACGCTGGGTGACGGTTTCGGACGTGGTTTTGGCAACGGTGAGCGGGGTGGTGAGTTCGTGGTCGGTATCGAGCGGAATGCCCAGCGTGTCGTTCAACGCGGCGCGGGCGACGTCCAGATCGTACTGCCGGGCGATCATCTGCTGCCGGGTGGCCGCCAAGTGGACGCGGATCGAGAGAACATCGGCGTCGGTGGACATGCCGGCGGCCCGTACCGATTCGGCACGCTGCAGGTCCGCCTCGGCGCTCTTGACAGCGGACTGAGCGACGGTCAGCGCCTCGCGCGTCAACTGCACGCTGTAGTAGGCGCGGGCCACTGCGGCCACCTGGCGCATCGACTGGAGCGTCTCC
>JAEUQD010000605.1 GCA_016789925.1 Bryobacterales bacterium
GCCGGAGAACTCAGTGGTCAACACGCGCCTGCAGCTTTGGGATGTTCCCAACGTCTACGTGCTGGGCGCATCCGCGTGGCCGCAGAACCCGAGCGTGAATCCGACGCTGACGGCCCTGGCGCTCACGTATCGCACCGCCGAGACCATCTAGACCAGGAACTTCTCCACTGCGTCGGCGACCTGTACGACGGTAGCCATCTCCGCCACATCGTGGACCCGTACCAGGTGCACTCCACCCAAAATGCACGCAGTCACGGCCGCCGCAGTCGCCAGAAGCAACCCTTGCGGGCTGGTCTGGTTCAGAAACGACTTGCGCGAGGGTCCGGCCATCAGCGGCACATCGAGAGACCGGAACGCCGGCAGTTCCGCAATTAGACGGGAGTTCTCTTCCTTGCGTTTGCCGAAACCGAGGCCCGGATCGATGACCATGCGCGTCAGATCCACACCACTTCTGCGCGCGCGGTGAATGGTGGCGAGCAGATCCGTTGTCACCGTCGTGGTTGGGTCAGTTAACCCGGGCAGCCGCGCCCAGGTCTCGGGCGTGCCACGCATGTGGTTCACAATCACGCCGGCGTTGTACTGGGTCAGCGTCTTCGACAGCAACGGATCAAAGGTAAGGCCGGTGGGGTCATTGATGATTTCCACACCCAAATCCAAGGCCCGCTCAGCGATACCGGACTTGTAGGTGTCCACGGAAATCGGAATGGCCAGTTTGCCGCGCAGTCGCTTCAGGACGGGCGCCAGCCGCCGCCACTCGTCCTCTTCGGTCACCGGCTTTGAAGAGGGCCGCGTCGACTCGGCGCCCACGTCAATCAGGTCCGCGCCTTGCTCCTCCATGGCCAGAGCATGCGCACAGGCGCGGTCGGGATCCAGATAGTTGCCGCCGTCGGAGAACGAATCGGGAGTGACATTCAGCACACCCACCAGCAGAGTCCGATCCCCAAGCTGGATCTCGCGGTCCCGAACTTTCCACAAATACCGTTTACGCGCCATTCCTTAACCGTATTCGAAACCAGCGATCGCAAACACGCTCGCGTTATTTCTGAGCAGCGGGGCAGTTCCCGGACGAAGAGCGAGGCTCATCCGTGTCAAGTGCCTTGCCGGCTCAAACCCGTAGTCGATGGCCAGTTGTACGGCGTCGGAATTGTCGGGGAACAGATCCCAATAGAGTTCCTGGCCGGGATGATTGGACAAAAACCATTCCACCAATTTCCGCGCGGCGTCCCGAGTCCTGACCACGCAGGGTCCGAAGTAGGCCGCTTGCGCTCCGGCGCGCCCCATGGCGTAGCCATAACCGACGACAAAAGCCGCACCTTCTTTGCACAGAGCGTTCAGCAAGGGAACGCGATAGGCACCGAAATAGGCGCGATCGAACGACGGATCGACGATGTAGTCGTGAACCAGCGGCGGACGCCTGGTTTCCGGGCCTTTGCCGGCCGGCCTCTTCCATCGCTCGATGGGGCACTCATCTTCAAACCCCAGCTTGGCGTAGATCGGGCGGCCCAACTCGGTGGCGTCCAGTTTCGCCCAGTGGATTCCCGCCAGCCGCAGATGTTTCAACG
This sequence comes from Bryobacterales bacterium, assembly GCA_016789925.1. Lineage (GTDB taxonomy): Bacteria > Acidobacteriota > Terriglobia > Bryobacterales > Bryobacteraceae > JADLDI01. The sequence continues at coordinate 1,563 of JAEUQD010000605.1, forward strand.
TATGTTCCATCAGCGTGCGTGCGTGACCCTGGCCGCGATGTTCGGTGTGGGTCAATACCATCCCGATCCAGGCAAGGTCCTGGGCATAGCGGATGGCCGTAGTGGATGCCACGACCTGGCCTTGTTCTTCCACGCCGATGGCGAATTCGCCGCAAAGGGCGAGCGTCCGTTCCCAATCGGCGGCGGTCTGGTTCCACCCGGCCTGTTGTGACAACACCAGCAAATCTGGCAAATCGGTAGTTCTTAATTGACGAATCTTACTCATATCGTAGGCAGACAACGGGATCGAGGTTGGCCGCGCGGCTGGCCGGGTAGTAGCCGAAGAACAGGCCCACTCCCAACGACATAGCCACGCCTAAAACAATCCATACCAGCGACAACGTGGCCGGCACCGATGGCACCAGCGTTCGCACGGCGAACGCGATGACCCCTCCTAACAGGATACCCAGAGCGCC
>JAEUQD010000363.1 GCA_016789925.1 Bryobacterales bacterium
CCGCCCATCTGGGCATTGGTGGAGTAGTCCCAATACACGTAGTGGTTGAAGTAGCGCTTGGCGTCCCAGGGTACTTTCGGGAGGCGCGCCTGGCAGACGTTCCAGTCCATCCCGGGCGGCTGCTGCGCCATGTTGGGCGGCGGAGGTTGGTTGCGGTAAGCCCCGTTGCCGTTCCAGATGGTCCGGACCATGGTGACGCGCCCGATCCTGCCTGAGTCGATGAAGCGTTCCTTGGCCTCGGCGAAGTGCGAGTAGCTGCGCTGCTGCGTCCCCGTTTGCAGAATGCGCTTGTGCTGCCTCACCGCCTTGACGATCTGGTGGCCCTCCATCGGGTGAAGGGTAAGCGGCTTCTCGACATATAGGTCTTTGCCCGCCTGGCACGCGGCCACCGCAATTTCGCAGTGGGCGTGGTCCCAGGTGGCGATGATGACCGCGTCGATATCGTTGCGGTCGAGGACTTTTCTGTAATCGACGTACTTGTCAATCTGTACGCCCGCCACCTTTTCGGCTTGGTCGCGCTGGACATCGTAGGCATCCGCGGCGGCAACCCATTGGATGTTGGAGGCCGTCTTATTGGCGTTGGACATCAAGTACCGCCCTCGGCCGCCGGCGCCGATGACGCCGAGGCGGATGCGGCCGTTGGCGCCGAGGATACGTCCGGCGGAGGCCGCAGTCATTGCAGCGACCATGCCCCGCCGGGAGATCGTAGGGTTCATGACTTTTCTCCTGTCGCAGCCAGCAGTCATAGATAATGTAATCTTATTATAGAAAAAATCGTCATGGGTGATTGATTTAGCGTTCACTTTGTGTTCGCCCGTGGTTTCCGCCTGATCTGCGGCGAAGCGGGCGAAGCTCGGACTCGCCCTTTTGCTGGGGAGAGCGCTACACTGAAACGTTTGCATGCTCCTGGACTTGCAGAGTATCCAGAAGCGCTTTGGCGGGATCACGGCGCTCCGCGACGGCACCTTGAATGTGCGCGCGGGCGAGGTGCATCTGCTCATGGGCGAGAATGGGGCCGGCAAAAGCACGCTGATGAAGATTGTGGCCGGGATGTTGTCGCCCGATGGCGGCAGCATGCTCTGGAAGGGAAGCGCAGTGCGCTTTTCGCAGCCTTCCGATGCCGCGGCGGTCGGCATCGCCATGGTTCACCAGGAATCGCTTCTGGCCCCCCACCTCACCGTGGCCGAGAACATCTTCCTCGGGCGCGCCCCCGCGAATCGCTTCGGCTTCGTCGACCGGCGCAGGATGCTGGAACGCGCCAAGCTGTTAATCGAGGCGCACCGCTTTCCTCTTCAGCCGGACTGGCGTGTCGAGCGCCTGCCGCCTTCGGGCAAGCAATTGGTCGAAATCTGCCGCGCCATCGCGCACGGCTCCTCCGTGCTGATTTTCGATGAGCCCACCTCGTCCCTGTCCGATGCCGAATCGGCCGAAGTGTTCCGGATTGTCCGCACGCTGCGCGACAACAATGTCGGCGTCATCTACATCACCCACCGGCTGGAGGAACTCCGTTCGGTCGGCGACCGCGTAACGGTGCTGCGCGATGGCGAGACCGTTCACTGCTGCGCGCTCTCCGATCTTCCACGCGAAGAACTGATCCGGCACATGGTAGGCCGGCCCGTATCGGCGATCTATTCTCGCGAGTCCCAGCCGCCGGGCAATGAGATGCTGCGGCTGGAAGAAGTCTCGCGAGCGCCGCTGCTTAAGAAGATCTCTTTGAGTGTCCGAGCCGGTGAGATTGTGGGATTGGCCGGATTGGTGGGCGCGGGTCGGACCGAGTTGTGCCGCGCGATCTTCGGGCTGGACCGGATCGACTCCGGCCGCATCATCGTCCAGGGTGACGCGGCGCGCATCCGCCATCCGCGCGATGCCGTCCGCGCCGGCTTGGCGCTGGTGCCGGAAGACCGCCAGAGAGCGGGCCTGGCGCGCGCGCTGCCCATTGGCTACAACATCACCCTCGCCAATCTCGGGGACATTTCGAACCGGTTCGGAATCCTCTCGCACATCGCCGAGAGGACGGCCGCGCAGACCTTGATCGGCCGGCTCCGGATCAAAGCGGAATCGCCGCGCCAACTGGCCGGCCGCCTTTCCGGCGGCAACCAGCAGAAGGTTGTGATTGCGCGCTGGCTTCACTGCGGCGCGCGCGTGTTTCTGTTTGACGAGCCCACGCGCGGCATCGACGTGGGCGCCAAGGTGGAGGTCTTTGAAACCATGGACCAGTTAGCCCGGTCTGGCGCCGCTGTACTGATGGTCTCTTCTGAGCTTCCCGAACTCATTCAGGTCGCCGACCGCATCCTGGTCATGCGCGAAGGTGAACTCACGGGCGAACTGCCCGGCCGCACCACCCAAGAAGAAATCATGCATTTGGCCACACGTCAATGATCCAGCGTCTTCTCCCGTTCCTCACCCTGATCGCCCTGTTTGCCGGTCTCTCGCTGGCCTCGCCTCACTTCCTCACCGGAACCAACCTGTCTTCGGTTGTACGGCAGACGGCCGTGATCAATATCATGGCTCTCGGCATGACCCTGATCATCATCGCCGGCGGCATCGATTTGTCGGTCGGTTCGATCCTTGCCTTCGGTGGATTGCTGGGCACCATGGCCATGGAGAAGGGCATGCCGATCCCTCTGGGCATCGCCATCGGGATCGCGGCGGGCATGTTTTGGGGCTTCGCGAACGGGTTTCTGACCACTACTCTGCGCATCAATCCGTTTATTGTGACCCTGGGCACACTGGGTATTGTCCGTGGCATCGCGCTCATCATCTCCAACGGCCTGCCGGTCCACCAGATCCCGCAGCAGTTCTCCTATCTGGGCGAAGGTACGCTGCTCGCCGTGCCGTTTGTGTTGTGGATTCTTCTTCTGTGTGCCGTCGCCGTTCACGTGATTCTGGATCATACGCGCCTCGGGCGGAGCGCCTTCGCCATCGGATCGAACCCCGAAGCGGCTCTGTATGCAGGGATCAACGTCGCCTTTGTGACCGTCGCCGTCTATTCGATTGGCGGCATGCTCACCGGGCTCGCCGGGATGATCGAAGCGTCGCGCCTGATGACCGGACAACCCACGGCCGGCCAGGGGTACGAATTGCAGGCCATCGCCGCGGTCGTAATTGGAGGCGGTTCGTTGCGCGGCGGCGAAGGCAGCGTGGTTGGGACGCTGGTGGGCGCATTCATCATGGGTTTACTCGCCAACGGCTCTGATTTGTTGGGGATTTCGCCTTATCTTCAGCAGGCTATCATTGGCGCGATCATCATTCTCGCGGTGGCTGTGGACGAGTTGAGAAAGCGCAAACTGAGTGCGTAACTTCGGCCCCGAGGCTTAGTGCGCAATATAACCACCGTCCACCATCAGGTCGGTGGCAGTGATGAAGCTGGACTCGTCGGAAGCCAGGAACAACACGGCGTTGGCCGCCTCCCGCGGTTCTCCCAGACGGTTCAGCATATGCCCCGGGGCCACCTGATCCCGCCACTGTTCAAACGTCAGGCCCAGGCGCTCGATCTCCCGGTAGGAGGCCGACGTCAGGATACAGCCGGGACATACGGTGTTGACCCGGATGTTAAACGGGGCGTAATCGAGCGCCATGCAACGCGTCAACGTCTGGATAGCGCCCTTCGAGGAACTGTAGGTGGCGAAGTCTCTCTGGGCGATGATGCCGCTCATTGAGCCCACATTCACAATCGACCCTCTACGCCGTTCCTTCATGTGAGGCACAACGTACTTGCAAACCAAAGCCGTACCAAAGACGTTCACGCCGAACACGCGCTGCCAGTCTTCGAGCTTCGCCGCTTCGATGCCGATCTGCGTGAAGTCCGCGGCGTTGTTAACCAGGATGTCGATGTGGCCAAAATAGTCGATGGCCGACTGTGCGATTTGCCTTGCGTCTTCGTCCTTGGAGATATCGGCGGTGACAAACTGTGCCTCGCCGCCCGCATCGCGCACTTTTGCGAGAGTGCGCTCGCCATTTGCCTTGTTGATATCCACCAGTACCTGCCGCGCGCCCTCTTCGGCGAATCGCAGAGCAATGGCTTCTCCGATGCCCGCGCCGATCCCGGTGACAACTGCCGTTTGACCCTTCAGCCTCATGCGAAGGCGTTAGGGTAACACAGCGGTCCGCTATGACGTCTGGCGCAACAGCCACCGGACCGCGTTCTGTTGCAGCTTGATGAACTCCGGGTTCCACAGCACCGTCAGCAGGTGTCCGGGCGATAGATACGCCACCCGGCCTTTACCGTAATCGTAGGCCCAGCCGCCGGGCGCTTTCGGACCTTGATTCCGGTAATCGAGTCCTTCTTCGTTCACCGTTTCGAGGAAAACGTGCTTCGGATCCTTGTCGTAGGTCATGTAGTGCTGCTCGTCGGTGATCACGAAGTCTTTGACACCCTTGGTGATCGGGTGGTTCGGATTGGTGACCTTAACCTTGAACGTGCGGATGGGCGGGTGGCCCGCG
>JAEUQD010000397.1 GCA_016789925.1 Bryobacterales bacterium
AAGGCTCGCTCTGGCTGGGATCCTCCGACAACGGGCTTTACCGGCTCTACGGCGGGCGAGTGGATCATTTCGGCGCCGCAGACGGCCTGTCCAGCAATACCGTTATCAGTCTTTTCGAAGACCGGGAAGGAAATCTTTGGGTTGCGACATCAAAGGGTCTGGACTTCTTCCGCGATAGCCGTGTCATTACTTTGTCGGCCAGTGAGGGGCTGTCTTCCGACCATGCCGGGTCGGTCCTGGCGACAGATGACGGGACGGTGTGGATCGGAAACAGGGGGTATCTGGATGCATTCCGCGGCGGCCAAATCACTTCGGTTCGCATCCCAGGGAAAAGGGTGACCGCGCTCCTGCAGGACCATGCCCGACGCCTATGGGTTGGCATCGATAACATGCTGACGTTCTACGAGCAAGGCCAATTCCACAAAGTGAATCGCCCCGATGGCTCGCCGCTGGGGACCACGACCGCAATGGCGGAGGATCGGGAACAAAATATCTGGGCTGTCGCGAATCCCGACAGGAAGCTGTTTCGCATCCGTGACCGGCGTGTGCAGGAGGAATTCGATGAATCACGAATCCCGATTGCGCGCGCCGTCGCTGCACACCCGTCCGGCGGAGTGTGGCTGGGGTTCTTGGATAGCTTCGGGCACTATCGCAACGGCAAACTCGATGTCATTCGAACGAACGGGGGGCCACGATTAGCGGTCGAATCGAATGGCTCGGTGTGGGCGGCCACACGGGGCGGGCTGGTTCGCTGGAAGGACGGGCGCGCTGAGACCCTCACGTCTAAGAACGGTCTCCCCTGCGATCTGATTTACAACGTGATTCATGATGACCACGCAAGGCTATGGCTGTACGCAAAATGCGGCCTGATCGGAATCGCCGATACCGAACTCGAGCGCTGGTGGCGGCAGCCCGGTATTGTGATTCAAGCTCAACTGCTGGATGCGCTGGACGGCGCGATGCCAGGCTCGAACACGTTTCACCCGGGGGTCACCAAGTCGCCTGATGGACGGCTGTGGTTCGTCCATGAGGCAGTTGTCCAAATGTTCGACCCGAACCGCGTGAGCCAAACGGGTTCAGCTCCACCAGTGTATGTCGAGCAAGTGCGTGCCGACCGGAAGGATTACGGCAATAATGGTCCTTTCCGCCTGCCACCGCGGACCCGTGATCTTGAAATCAGCTACACCGCCCTGAGCTACTCGATTCCGGAGAAGGTCCGGTTCCGTTATAAGCTGGATGGCCGCGATCGGGAATGGCAGGAGGTAGGAAGTCGTCGCCAGGCCTTCTACAGCGACTTGCCACCTGGAGAATACGCGTTCCACGTCACCGCATCAAATGGAGACGGTGTTTGGAACGAGAGCGGCGGGAGGATAGAGTTTTCCGTCGCCCCGGCGTACTACCAGACCACTTGGTTCCGCGCGCTTTGCGCCGCGGTTTTGATCGTTTTTGTAGGGGCGGCCTACCGATTCCGTCTGTGGCAAGTTCAGCGCGAATCGGGGAAACTGCGGGACGTAATCGAAACTGTCCCGGCATATGCATGGAGTGCTCTCCCGGATGGATCCGTGGACTTCGTCAACCGGCGTTGGCAGGAATTCAGCGGCGTCTCTCTGGACCAGACTCTGAACTGGGGTTGGGAAGAGGCGATTCACCCCGAAGACCTTGGCCGCTTCGTCGAAGCATGGCACGCGGCCGTGGCGTCTGGGAGCACGATGGAGGCAGAAGCTCGCGTCCGCAGGGCAGACGGGCAGTATCGCTGGCTGCTGATCCGCAGCGTTCCGCTGCGTGACAAGACGGGGAAGATCGTGAAGTGGTACGGGGTGAGTACTGACATCGATGACAGGAAGCGCGCGGAACAGGCCCTCAGGCGAAGCGAAGCTTACCTGGCCGAAACGCAAAGGCTGACCCATACCGGCACGTATGCCGCTGATTATACGACCGCGCCCTTGTATTGGTCGGAGGAGATGTTCCGGATTTTTGGATTTGATCCGGAAGACGGATTGCCAACTCGCGACCAGCCGCTGAAGCGAGTTCATCCGGAAGATCTCGAGAAGTTCGAGCAGGCGTGGAACCGGGTGATCACCCGGAAAATAGATGCGAATGTCGAATACAGAATCGTGTTGCCCGGTGGCACGGTCAAACACGCCTACGGTTTGGGGCATCCCGTTTTGAATGCCGATGGCGAGCTTATTGAAATCGTAGGTACGACAGTCGATATCACTGAACGCAAGCGCGCCGAAGAAGAGCGTGAGCGGCTACGCCAACTCGAAGCGGATCTCGCACACATCAACCGGGTGAGCATGATGGGAGAATTGGCCGCTTCGATTGCACATGAGGTCAACCAGCCGCTATCGGGGATCGTGAGCAACGGCGGGGCTTGCCTGAGATGGCTGGCCCAAGATCCGCCTGAGGTGGAAGAAGTCCGGGAGGCTGTACGCGACATCGTTCGCGATGGCAAACGAGCCGGGGAAGTGATCGCCCGCATCCGCGCGCTGACAAGAAGGACTGCGCCGCCGCCGAAGGAAAAGCTGGACCTCAATGCATCGATCCGCGGAGTGCTCGCGATAGTCGCGGACGAAGCGAAAAGAACTGGCGTGGCTGTCCGAACGCGGTTCGCGGATGACCTGTTCTGTGTATACGGCGATCACGTTCAGATGCAGCAGGTCGTGCTCAACTTGGTGATGAACGCCATCGAAGCCATGAATGGACTAGCCGGGAGGGCGCGGCAATTGGTGATCACAACCCGGAACCTCGACCCGGACCAGGCGTGCGTCACGGTCGAAGACTCAGGGGTCGGTATGGATCGGGACACTATGGCCAAGATCTTTGAGCCGTTCTAC
>JAEUQD010000611.1 GCA_016789925.1 Bryobacterales bacterium
GCGCATCCCCGCGCACTCCATCACCCGGCTGGGTGAATTGCTGCCGCACAACTGGAAGCCGCTCAACTCCCCCGCGGCAGTCTAAACTCCGCATAGCACGAGTTGAGGACCGGCAGGAACGCGGTTCACGAGCCGCTTACGGAAAGGCTTCTGGTTTTGGATACTCGTCCGGGACCGAGGGACCCGTCACAGTGGCATTTTGGAGGAAATTTCGCCAGGCGGTTTCGGGAGGCGGAGGGAATTCTGTGGTGGGTTTCGGCAGATTCGTACTGTTTGACACAGGCGAGGTCGGACGGCTGCGGGAGGTTCCGGCTATCCGGTCAGATCGGGGCAGCGGGCGTGGTGTTTATCAGCATTCCTCGGGCGTGAGGGCCGCGTTTTGGTCTGAGTGCCACAGGGACACGTCAGGCGGATGCGCCCCAGCGATGCGCCCCAGCATGTCCTTCTCACCTTTAAACCGCTTAATGCTAGTATTCGGACAAGGATGTCAGCTCAACGGAAAGAAGCCGAGAGAATCCTTCGGAAGTTGTCCGGCGAGACCGCCTGTCTTCGCGAGGACCAATGGGTCGCCATCGAGGCGCTTGTTGCTGGCCGCCGGCGAGTGCTATGCGTTCAGCGTACGGGTTGGGGAAAGTCTGCCGTCTACTTCGTAGCAACCGTGCTGCTTCGTCAGCAGCAGTCGGGTCCAACACTAATCATTTCCCCCTTGCTGGCCCTCATGCGGAATCAAATCGATGCGGCAAACAGGGCTGGAATCGTCGCTCGGTCGATAAATTCGGTCAATCTTGCTGAATGGAATGATATCTACGATGAGATACTTGAGGGAAAAGTAGATGCGCTTCTGATTAGTCCGGAGCGTCTGACACACCCGGATTTCCGTGACTATATTATCCCAAAGCTGGCGGCGACAACGGGGCTGTTAGTTGTAGACGAAGCCCACTGCATAAGCGATTGGGGCCATGACTTCCGGCCCGACTACCGGAGGATCCGGACTCTACTCGACGCACTGCCTCCCTCGGTGCCGGTGCTCGCGACGACAGCGACAGCGAATACGCGTGTGGTTACAGATGTTGCGGAGCAACTTGGGGACACCAAGGTCATCCGCGGACCGCTTGATCGCCGGTCGCTACATCTGTCCGTAGTGAAATTGCCCACTTCAGGTCTTCGACTTGCTTGGCTGGCCGACCACCTGAAGGATCTGCCAGGCTCCGGCATTATCTACACGCTCACGGTAGGCGTCGCCCAGCAGGTAGCGGACTTTCTCAGCTCTCGTGGCTACAACGTCATTGCCTATAGCTCGCAAACTGAAGACCTTGAACGACGGGCAGCTGAGGCTGACCTAATCGGCAATCGTGTAAAGGCAGTTGTGGCGACGTCGGCTCTGGGTATGGGGTTTGACAAGGCGGACCTTGGTTTTGTCGTTCACCTGGGGGCGCCTCCGTCGCCAGTTGCGTACTATCAGCAGATTGGCCGGGCAGGCCGTTCCATTGAACAGGCACACGTACTACTTCTACCTAGTGACCAGGATTTGGCAATCTGGCGTCCCTGACCAACATCCAGCAAATCCTCTCTGACACCGAAGATTCGCAATTTATTCGCCTAAAAGCCGCCCTCGCCGGCCTCAAACAGGACTGGAAGCTCCCCAGTTCGACAGATTTCGACACAAATTCAGAAGAATCGGACTCTCTGAGAAACGAAATGCCCCCGGAACCGGAACCGTCTCAACAGCCCGTCCAGAGCGCAAAGGGCCGGGCAGGCTCCGTTGTGCGCGAGGTCCTGAAAAGCGCAGAGGTAGGCCGCAATGAACCCTGCCCCTGCGGTTCCACCCTCAAATACAAACGCTGCTGCGGCAACCCCCTCCACCGAAATTCGACACATTTCGACACCACGTCGTCAATGGAATCAACGGCTTGCGAAACGAAATGACCCGCTGGTAGTGTGGCTGGGCGAGATCGCAGATAGCCCCCGCTGGCGTGCGGGCCGGTTCAATGCTGAGCCCCGTTACGGCTCCCGATACAAATACGCCCCCACTTGAGTCGCCAACACGATCTCCACGAGGCCGACACCCACGCCCGTCAGCATCAGGCTGGCTGGGAACAGTTCCATCACCACCGGCGGGACCATCGACAGAACGTAGCCGGATAACCAAACGGCCACCGCGGCGATGGTCGCCGTCTTCGAGCCGGGGCCAAAGCGGGGCCGCATTGCCGCGTACGTCCACACGGCCAGCAGACCCATCACGAAGCCCCACACGAGAAACATAACGATTTGGGTAGAACCTTGCCCGGCGGGCTTGCCCAGGGCCCGCATCGCGTCTTCCCAATCCTTGGCGAGCCAGAGGCCGTTTACCAGGAACTCGATGACATTGATAACGAGACCGGCCACCAGGCCGCCCGTGATGACTCGTGCCACGGAAATGCCACTCATGTTCTCCTCCCAGGAGAGATCGCTGCGAGAATCTTCCGGAAAAGTATACACGGTTGGCAGTGTCTGTGCCAGATCAGTTGTCTGCAAACACCAGGGTCGCCCGGAGAAATGCAACAACGTCCGGCCAGATCCTTGCGGCCAGAGCCGTATCCAGGGTTCCCAATGCATTATGCGGACCCATAAAGGCGTGTCCCGCCCCTTCGTGCACAGTGAGCGTGACGTTCTTCCCCATTCCGCGCAGTTTGGCTTCGAGCGCATGAGCCGCCGCGGGTGGAAAAAAGGAGTCATTCCCGGCCATATGCCCGCTGATCGACGCGGTCAGCTTCGTCCAGTCCGGCTCGGTGTCGCCCTGCGGAAATCCGTAGAACGGGACCACTGCCTTCACCTTATCGGGACGGTTCGCCGCAATGATGAACGACAGCATGCCGCCCATGCAAAATCCCACGACCCCGATGCCCGCGCTCGTGACACTCGGATGATTGGCAAGATAATCTACTGCGCCGCTCATGTCGCGCGCGGCCCGGTCTGCAGGGAGGCTTTGCATCAAGTGCGCCGCCTTGTCCATTTCATCGTGCGCGGCCAGTTCGCCATGGTAGAGGTCCGGAGCCAGCGCGACAAATCCGGCCGCGCCCAACCGCTCCGCCATCTCCTTAATACCCGAGTCCAGCCCCCACCATTCCTGGATGACCAGTACGCCAGGACCCGACCCGGCCGATGGCGTCACGAGATATCCCGATGACACAGTTCCGTTGCTCTGGAATTGAACGCTTTCAGCCATGACCTCAAGCATATCTGATGCTTTTGCCGCTCGGGCGGCGAAATAATGGGAGAGTCGCGATGATATCCACGAATCAGCAATCCACCGAGAGCCGCGCGGCCCGTACCATCCGCGATGTTCTCACCTCGGGCCGGCCGTTGGTCTACATCCGTTCGTCCGAGGAGCAGCGCGTCGCCCACATTCTGAGTGGCTTGGGGCCGCCCCTCTGGACGTGGTGTCTCACCGAGGGCCTGCAGCGCGAGAGCGAACCCGTGCAGCCCGGTACGCAGGCAGCGCGTTCCGCTTTGGATTTCATCATCGCTCACCAGGGCGAGGCCATCTTTCACCTCAAGGACTTTCACGAGCCCCTCCGGGACTCGGCCGAGATCCGCCGCCGGCTGCGCGACGTCTACCAGGCATGCCTCAACAGCGGGAAGTTCGTTGTGATCACTTCGCCCGTACGCTTCATCCCGGAAGAAATCGAGCGCAGCCTGGCGTTTCTCGAATTGCGGCCGCCGGATACGGTCGAGTTGGTCGCGTTTCTGCGCCGGACGGTGCCTGCCGGAAGTGCCGTCGACGAAACAGCGCTCCATGAGGTGGCCGGTGCGCTCCGCGGCCTGACCCTCGATGAAGCGGGATACGCGTTGCGGCGGGCCCTCGCGGTGGGTCAGGAATTGGGAGCTGGCGCGATTCCGATGCTCCTCGAAGAGAAGAAAATGCTGGTCAACCGGAGTGGGTTCATCGAGTTTGTCGCCGACAGTGCTGGTCTGGGCGAGGTCGGTGGGCTGCAAGGTCTCAAGACGTGGCTTCGGGACCGGCGCAAGCTGTTTCAGATGCGCGACGAGCTGAGCACCGAGATTGTGCCCAAAGGTGTACTCATCATGGGCATACCAGGCTGTGGCAAAAGCTTGTCAGTCAAGGCGATCGCGTCCCATTTCCAACTCCCTCTCTACCGGCTCGACATGATTGAGATCTTCTCCGGCCGCTATGGTAAGCCCGAAGGCGTGTTTGTGCAGGCCTGCCGCATGATGGAGGACATGGCCCCCGCCGTTCTCTGGTTTGACGAGATCGAGATGGGCGTCACCTCGGCCGAAGCGGGTGGTGAACAAGGCCGGATCTTCGCTTTCTTCCTCACGTGGATGCAGGAAAAAACGCGCGGCCTGTTTGTCGCCGCCACCGCGAACCGGATTGACCTTCTTCCCGCTGAAATGATTCGCAAGGGGAGGTTCGACGAAGTGTTCTTCGTAGACATGCCCGTCCCCGAGGAGCAACTGGAAATCTTTGCGATTCACCTGAACCGGCGCGGTGTCGACGCCGGCCGCTTTCAACTCCCCCAGTTGCTCCAGCTCACCACCGGCTGGACGGGCGCGGAGATCGAGCAGTGCGTCATCTCGGCCATTACGCGGTCGCGAATCGAAGAGCGGGAGGTCACCCAGCAGGACCTGATCGCCAGTGCCGCCAGGATCGTACCTCTTTCCCGCACCATGAAGGAGCAGATCGGCCACATTCGGAGTTGGGCCTTCGAGCGTGCCGTCCGGGCATCGCCTCTCCAGCGATCCTAAACCGGCCCGCGCCGTCTACCCCTGCTTGATCCACGCGTGCCGCGGGTCGTCGGCCCAAGCCCCATACGTGCGCCCCTCTCCAGCGAGAATCCACGTGTAATTGAGCGTATAGCCGGGGCATGCCGCCACCGGATGGTAGCCCCGGGGAATCAGCACCGTGTCGCCATGCTGCACCGGGTAGGCACAGTCGAAGGGATCGGCGTCATCGGGGTTCGTATATACGCGCATGAACCCGAAACCCTGCGGCGGATCCGTTTGGAAGTAGTACACCTCCTCCATCGGCACTTCGCCGGCGCCGAAGATATCGTGCTTGTGTGGGGGGCATGACGACCAGCCACCCGGCTGGTTCACGGTCTCGCCGCAGATGAGATGGGCGGCGGGGATGTTGTCGGCGATATGGGTGAAGACCGTCCGCGTCCAGTTGTCTTTGCCCACCGTCTTGGCGACGATCTGGCTGCCGCCGATCAGCGCGGGAGCAACGCCGTCCTTACCTAAGGCGCCGCCAATGGTAATCCGCGCGGCGCCATCAAGGGCGCGCAAGGTGACGCGCGAATGGGACGGCAGGTACACCATCGGGTGGGCCTCGCGCAACGAGGCGCGGGCAGGGACTTCGACGGACCACACTCCGTGTGCGCCTTCGCACTCCACCGCATAGGCCCCGCTATAGGAATCGAGCGAAAGCTCCTCGTCCCCGGAATCGAAGCTGTACTCGGAGAAACCGCCGCCCAACTCACAAATCGTGAACGAGAGATACTTCAGGGCTTCCCCCCGCCGCGAGATCGGATATACGCCAGGCTGGCTGCCGGGGTTCTTGATGTGCAGTTGCATCGCCCTTCAGTATAGGGTCTACAGCGAGAAGCGCAAGACCTCCGAAGCGATCCGCAGGAAGGCCTGGTTCAATTGGGCCGCCGTCGGCGCGTAGACGTACATACCTTGCGGCAGGTTGACGTCAAAGATCGGGCTGTCCGGGTCGTTGGCGATCCGGCGCATGAGCGTGGCGTCGGCTTCTCCCACGCCACCTAACCCGATACAGTAAATCACCGTATTGATGTTGGGACTCAGCACGTTCTGCCGCATCCTTTGCGCCGCGTTGTCCACCACATTGATGGCCGCGTTCTCGATGTTGGTCGACGTCATGGCGGGCTTGCCCGGATACGAACCACCCGAGTTCAGCGTGATGTTCTGAATCCCGAAAACCGAGTTGCCGTAGGCGTCCGTGTCGGGGATGTAAGCGACGTCGATATCCACGTCGCCCGGTGTGCTGCGAAAGCGGCAGTCCGAGGACGAGGACTTCGGGGTCAACCCCAGGTAGCCGAGTGGGTTGGTGACTGTCGCGTCCACCCCGTCTTCTGGAAAGGTGTCGGCGGTCGCCGAGCGAAGATTCGACATCGTGTTCGAGATATAGCCCCGATACTTCTGATTTACGGGATTCCACCCCGCGGTGCTATAGCTCTTGTTATTGTCCCAGTCGTAGCAGCGGCTCTTCGTCGTGCCCAGTGTTCTCACCGGCCAGTCGGCCGTGAGGGCCGTGGGCTGGCCGTCGGTGAAATACACGACGACGTTCAGAGCGCCCGGTTCATTGATGTTCACCAACTGCTGGTAACCATTCCACAGCGCCTGCGCGGACCCCGTCGCCCCGACACAGCCGCCGGGGTCTAACTGCGAAAGCAAGGAAGGCAGCGAAGGATTGTCCTTAAAGTTCATTGTCGGGCTATAGTCTACCCGTGACGATCCGCCGAAACTGACCAGTCCCACTCGGTCCCGTCCGTTGGCAAACATGTTCACGAAGGCGATCGATGCAGCCTCGACATCGTCACAGGCTCCGGCGTTGGCCAGCGAGCCCGACCGGTCTAGGACAAGGACAACATTGACGTCGCGGCGCGATGCCTGGCCGACGACCCGGACCTTCAGTTCCTTGCCCGGAGTCCCCCATCCCGCAATCCGCATGAAGTATGCCGGTACGGTGACTTCCGCATTCACGGTGACTGTCCGAGTCCGGTACGCGCTTTCGGCTACCGCTACCGTCACCGCCTTGCCCGTCGTGTCGAACGTTCCATTGGGGAAGTTCGCGTCAAAGTAGCGGATGGCCCGGCTGGTCGCGTTGGCCTCCTGTTCGGCCAGCGTCTGGCCTACCGACAGGCTCCTCGCCGCGCCGAGTGCCGCGGCGTCTGTCGCCAGCGACAGCCTCGCCCGGACGGCGTACAAGATTCCAGCGTCGATCGCGAGTCCGATCATCGGGACGATAAACACCAGCGTGAGTGCTGTGAAGATGATGACAAAGCCTCTGCGCTTGCGGTTAGAAAATGCTGCGGACATAGACGCCCTCCGTGTTCGGCGCATAGCTTTGCGCGAAGTTGAAGTCCAGCGCACGGAAATACCCTTCGGTGACATACGCCGTTTCCCCACCCAGCATTCCTGGCAACAGCGACGTGAAGTTCCCGGCCACGACGCTGGGCTGAGTCAGGTAGTTGATCGGCAGGATGTCGCCCTTCTTCAGCCCCGACGCTGTGTCGTTGGCCGTGAGAATCAGGCCCGCGCCCGGTGTCGCGAAATTACTTTGCCGCAACGAAGCGTTGCCGATCACAAACCGCTGCACAACAACCGCTTTGTTCCGATTCGAACACAAACCGACCGCTACGCCGCCGGCCGTACACTGCGCGTCTTCGATATACATGATTTTCGAGATGATAATCACCCCTTCGCCTCCGGTTTCCGTCATCCCCAAACCACTCGCCAGCCGCAGAGCGAAACTTGTGCTGGCCGGCACCGAAAAATCCAACTGACGCACGTAGAGATGGCCGATGTCACGCACCACCTGCGCAGCCTGGACACTCCGGCCGAGATTCATCCCCAGATTGACCGTGCCGAATAAGAGCGGCAGTAAGAAGACTGCCGTCAGAGCGAATTCAATGAGGTTATTGCCGCGGCGCGCCCGGCGCCGAAGGTTGATAATCATTTGCAAGGCCTCGTCATCGAACCTCCCAGTCCCTCCAACCTGTCCGAACTGCGGACGGCGATCGCGAGCGGAACGGCGGAACGCATCAGGGGCGCCAGCCAGACGTAGTCGTATCCTTCAATCGAGACTTCGAGAATGTTGCCGGGGGAGTTGGCGGCCGATGTGGTGATCTCTGCGAAGGTATCGGGATGGTAGTAGCGAACCTTGATGCGGTTCCGGTTAGAAGCTCCAGCCAGGAAGCCCATCGCCTGTTCGGTGACGACGTCTTTGATCGAGTCGTCCTGGCATTTCCCGGGCTTGAGTTGAAAGGTCACTCCGTAGCGCGTGCCTTCCCGCACGGCGTGCTGCATCGTCGCGCGCAGAAAGGTAGCAAACCCAAAGTCGGCGATCGCCAGAATCAGCGCCACCAGGGGAACCAGCACGAATGCTGCCTCGACGAGTGCGTGACCCCGCCGGCCGCGACTGAGGAGCTTGGACATTATGGGCCGCCTTGAAAATAGAATCGGGCAAGGCAACCCCGTCCAGAATGAGGGAAATACCTGAAACGGGCCGGGAAGAACCCTTACTTCTTCGGCTCCCGCCACAACTCCGGAAACGTCGACGTCCCATCCGGGCGCTTCACCCGGTACGCCTGGTGACACCCCCGGCAAGTCGCACCCAGCGACTTCAAGGCCGCCGCGGCATCCTGCCCGTTCCCGGCGTAAGCCGCTTCCATCAGCGCCAGTGCGGCAGCCTTGCCTTCCACCGAAAACTTGACCGCATCCGCCTTGCCACGCTGCCGCCAGAAGCCGACCATCTCCTCGTAAAGTCCAGCCAGCCGTTCCGCCGTGCTCACCGCCTCCGGTCCGGTCTTCGCCTCCATCTTGTTCAGCGCTTTGATGGATGTATCGGCTGATTTCATGGCCGCGTCGAATCCCTTGTGATCCTGGGCCGCCAAAAGACCCGCCAGCGCCACCACCAGAATTGCAATTCGCCTCATACTTGCTAGCATAAGCTTTAGGAGTTTCAGGTGACAAAACAAAACGTCTCGCGCCGCCACTTTTTTGTCGGAGCACTGATGGCGGGCGCGGTCCCCACCGCCGGGTTTTCCAGCGCGGCTTCGCTCAAACGGCTGGGCTACAAGTCCCCCAACGAGAAGATGAATTTCGCGGCCATCGGGTCGGGTGGGAAGGGCTACAGCGATATCAAAGGGTGCTCTTCGGAAAACCTCGTCGCCCTGGTTGACCCCGACGACAAGCGAGCCGCCCGCACCTTCAACGAGTTCCCGAGCGTCCCCAAGTACAAAGACTTCCGGCGCATGTTCGATAAGCACGAAAAGGAAATCGACGCCGTCACCGTCTCGACCCCCGATCACATGCACGCCACCGCGTCGCTGTGGGCGATGTCTCGGGGCAAGCACGTCTACTGTCAGAAGCCGCTCACACGCACCGTGTGGGAAGCCCGGCAACTCGCGCTGGCCGCCGAAAAGTACGGCGTCGCCACCCAGATGGGCAATCAGGGCTACTCCAACGAAGGCGCGCGCCAGTGTTGCGAAATCGTCTGGAGCGGCGACATCGGTAAGGTCACCGAGGTTCATGCCTGGACCAACCGCCCCCTCAAATACTGGCCCCAGGGTCCGAACGTTGTTGTCAAGGAAGAGCCCGTCCCCGCACATCTGGACTGGCAGGCGTGGCTGGGAGCGTCCCCCGACCGTCCGTACAGCCCTGCCTACGCCCCCCATCACTGGCGCGGATTCCCCGATTTCGGCTGCGGCGCCATCGGCGATATGGCCTGTCACATCCTCGGCACACCCAATATGGCGCTCCGTCTCACCGCGCCCACTTCCGTCGAGTGCATCAAGCAGGAAGGGAAGGGAACTGTCACGTTCCCGCTGGCATCGGTCATCAAGTTCGACTTCCCCGCCCGCGGCTCCATGCCGCCGGTAACCATCTACTGGCACGACGGTCTTCTGAAGCAACCCGATATCAAGGGAGTTCCGGCCGGTGAACTGCTCGGCGATAGCGACTCCAACGGCAGCCTCTTCATCGGCGACAAGGGCATGGTCACCACCGGTTGCTACGGCGAGCGGACTCGCCTGGTGCCCGCCGTGAAGATGAAGGACTACACGCTGCCCTCGGAGATTCTGTCCCGCTCCCCTGGCCACTACCGCGACTGGATTCGCGCCTGCAAAGGCGGTGAACCCGCCTGCTCCAACTTCTCCGTGGCCGGCCCGTTTGTCTCCTGGATGTTGCTCGGCGTCATCGCTATGCGCTTCGAAGGCAAACTCGAATGGGACGCCGCCAACATGCGGTTTACCAACAATAAAGAAGCCAATCAATACCTCAAGCCAAAGTTCCGCAAGGGCTGGAAGATCGCCGGCTAACCTCAAGCAAGAAGGGGGCTTGCCGCCCCCGTACCTGACTTACTTCGCGAAGCAGTAGAATCGGCCCGACCCACCTGTGCCGACCAGGTTTTCCTGGCTGCAGCCACGCGACGGGTGCGCCGAGTTCCACGACGTGGCATTCGCTCCACCGCCCTGCCGGTCGTGATGGCCCACTTCGGCGCTGCCCTCGCCATTGCTGGTCCAGTTCTTGCACGTATGGTCCTTGCCGTCCGTGAATGCTGTCCCGTCCAACTGCGTCCCGGTCAGGATATCGTGCTGGTTCGGCTTGTCGCCCCGCCCGTTCACAACCTCGCCCTTCTCGGTGATCGACGTCTCCTTCTTCAAATTGTTGGCATCTGAATGCAGGTCCGCCACGTTCTTGGCCACCATCACGCCCTTCGCGTTGTACCAGGGACCTTTCCCGATCCGGTCCTTCGCGTTGACGGCCTTCTTGCCCTCCGGGTTTGCGCTCAGGTACGCCGCCCATTTGGTCTTTTTCGCGCCCGCGGCCTTGGCCAGTTTCGCGCAATGCGCGTCCGCCCCGGCGAGTCCGCCCAGGTTCGCTCCGTTGCCCGAGCCTTCACTCGTGATGAAAAAGCTCAATTGTTCCGACGGGCCCTGCCCGAAAACCGCTGTTCCGCTCAAGGCCGCCAGCATCCCGCTGATGATCAAAATACGTCCGTTCATGGACTCAAATCATGCCACAACAGCACTGCCTCCCGCCACCCTTTGCGTAACATAGACTGAACGATGCTCCGCTACAGCTACATTTTCATGGACCGGTTGTCCTCGCTCCATTCCCCCGCCGATGTTCACCGCGTCCTCGGCACCCTCCGCGAGAGTGGCTACGACGGTGTCGAGTTCAATCTCACCCAGCCGCTCGGCCTCGATCCAGCCTTCCTCGAACGCGCCCTGAACCAGCACCGGCTGGCCGTTCCGTCCTTCCTGACCGGGGAAGCCTACTTTGACGGGCTTTGCCTCTCCTCGCCGCGCGCCGAAGTCCGCCGCCAAACCGTCGACCGTCTGGTCAGTTACCTGCCCATCGCCCAGCGTTTCGATGCCATCCTCGTCGTCGGCCTCCTCCAGGGCACCCGCCGCGACGAACCCAATCCCGAAGCCGCCGCCGTGCGTATCGTCAACTCGCTACGCGAATTCGCCGAAGCCGCCGAAAAGGCCGAGGTTGAGATCGTCATCGAGCCCGTCAATCACCTTCAGGTTGGCTTTCACAACACGGTGGCTGAAGTCCGCGACTTGATCGAAAAGATCGGCTCGCCGGCCCTACGGCCCATGGTCGACACCGTCCACATGAACATCGAAGAGGCGTCGCTCACCCAGCCTATCCATGACTGCGGACCCGCCCTGCGCCATGTTCACCTCTGCGAGTCCAACGGCGGCCAGTTCGGTACCGGCCACGTCGATTTCGCCGCCGTCCTCCAAGCCCTCGACAGGATCGGCTACAACGGCTTCGCCTCGGTCAAGGTTTACCGTCACCTGCCTCTTCCCCAGGCTGCCCGCACCAGTATCGACTATCTGCGCAATCTGCGGCCGCCTCAATAAACCACGCGGTCAGCGTCACGCTTCCCGCACGGCCGGCATCCTGTCCACAAACCCGCACTTCGTCCGCCGCAACTCCGCAATCGCCTGGCCGCGCATGCTGCGCAAGCGGGTCTTGTGTTCCGCCTTCACCGCCAGGTTGT
>JAEUQD010000439.1 GCA_016789925.1 Bryobacterales bacterium
CATCGACGTCAAGTTCCAGGCCGAGGGGTTGGACGAGGCCGATGCCATCGGCCCCGAAGCGCGCCGCCAGATCTTCCTCATCTACCGCGAGTCGCTCCGCAACGCCCTTCGCCACTCGCATTGCCGCTGCGTCCAGGTGCGCATCGCCAAGGAGGATCGGACCCTCGTCCTGGAAGTCGCCGACGACGGCATCGGTTTCGATCGCGCCGGCTCCCACAACGGTACCGGGCTCGCCAGCCTCGAAGACCGCGCCCGCTCGCTCGGCGGGCACATCGAGTGGCGCAACGGCGCCGGAACCACTCTCCACCTGCGCATCCCGCTACCTGTGTAGGTGGTGCTTTCCAGGTCCTGCAAGGCCCAGAATCTGGAATGCCTACGAAAGCCGTCCGCCTTGCACTCACAGTCGCGCTGGCCCTTCCTTTGTTCGGCCAGCGTCCCGATTACAACTACCGTTGGATCTCCCTTGGTTTTCAGAAAGTCGAACCGGCCCAGGTGTCGGAATTTCTGAGCCGGATGCGGGAGTATTCCAAGCCGCTCTACCAGAGCCAGGTCGAGAAGGGCACTATCACTTCCTGGAAGCTGTTCCGCGTCCGCTATCCCAATTCCGACGACGCCGATTACCGGTTCGTGTCGATGACTGAAGTGCCCCAATTTCAGTACCTCGATTTCCCGGCCCACATGGGTGATCCGAAATTGGTGCTCGGTGAGGCCAAGGCCGCTGAGATGCGCAAGGCCGCTGCGAAGGCCCCCTCGCACCTCGTCCGCGTCCAGGAACTCCGCCTGTTCCACTCAACCGAGGGGTGGTCGAAGGCCGACGCCAAGGTGCTCCAGGTGCGGTATCTAAAAACCGAACCGGGCACGGAAGGAGACATGGTGGGCAGGTTTCGTGAATTCTGGAAGCCGTTCTACGAAGACTCCGTCAAGGCAGGCCATGCCACGGCTTGGGCCGCCCTTCAGGCCCGCTTTCGGGGCGCCAGCGACCTGCCCTATGGCTGGATCACCATCAACGGCTTCGGCAAGTTGGGTGACATGGGCACTCCGCTGCCGCCCGAGATGGCCAAAAGATGGGGTCCCAGGTTTCGGCAACTCGATCTGAACCGTGGCCGCAAGCTCGTCAAAGAGGAACTCTGGGAACTGGTGGAAGCGGCGCGATAGGCTGGTTGATACCTTGATCCGAGTCGCCATCGTCGAAGACAACCGCCAGATCCGCGAAGGGCTGCGCTTCCTCATCGATACCACCACCGGCTATCGCGTCACCGGGGCGTTCGGATCGATCGAGGAAGCGCGCCCGGCCATCGCCGCAGGCGACCCGCAAGTTGTGCTCATGGACATCGGGCTCCCCGGCATGTCCGGCGTCGATGGCATCCGCCTCCTCAAGACCGCCCATCCCCACTGGCACTTCCTCGTCCTCTCCGTCTACGACGACGACCATCGCGTGTTCGACGCCATCTGCGCCGGCGCCTGCGGCTACCTCCTCAAGAAGACGCCCCCCGCCCGGCTCCTCGACAGCATCCGCGAAATCGCCGAGGGCGGCGCCCCCATGTCACCCGAAATCGCCCGCCGCGTCGTCGAACTCTTTCGCCAGGTGCGCCCACCACCCCAGGCCGACTACGGACTCACGCCCCACGAGTCGCGCCTCCTCCGCATGCTCGTCGAAGGCCACAACTACAAAACCGCCGCCGCCGAACTCGGCGTCAGCGTCAACACCGTCTCCTTCCACATGCGCAGGGTCTACGACAAGCTCCAGGTCCATTCCAAATCCGAAGCCGTCGCCAAGGTCCTCCGCGACCACCTGGCCTGAAATTCCTACCTGAACAGGTGGTGCCCGCCCGTCTCCAGCGCAGGCATCATCGCTTCATGCCACTCTGGGTGCTCGCTATCGCGGCCTTCTCAAT
>JAEUQD010000502.1 GCA_016789925.1 Bryobacterales bacterium
AACGAGAACGGCGGCAACAGGAAGCAGCTCACCCAAAGCATGGGCTACGACGGCGGCGCGTTCTTTTCCCGCGACGGCAAGAAGATGGTGTGGCGCGCCAACCATCCCGCCACGCCCGACCTCACCAAGCGCTACAAGGACCTGCTCGCCGAAAACCTCACCACGCCCATGAAGATGGAACTCTTCATCGCCGACGCCAACGGCGCCAACGCCAAACAACTCACCACCTTCGGCTGCGCCAGCTTCGCCCCCACCTTCACCCCCGACGGCAAGAAAATCATCTTCTCCTCGAACAAGCACGAATGCGACGGCCGTAAGTTCGAGCTCTTCATGATCAACACCGACGGCACCGGTCTCGAACAGGTCACCAGCTTCGGCGGCTTCACCTCGTTCCCCGAATTCTCCCCCGACGGCAGGAAGATCGTCTTCTCCTCCGACAAAGACGCCAAATCGCGCTACGAATTCAACATCTTCGTCGCCGATTGGGCGCCGTAACTCGTTCGCGTATCAACCAATCGTTCTCTTGTTGCGTGCCGCTTCCCTTCGCCTCGGCACGTCCCCGGCAACTTCCTCGCTGCCTCGCAATCCACGCAGCCGCTGATAGGCCGCGTCCCGGATCAACGCTGCAAGACCCCGGCGAACCGTCTCAGTGTCCGTCGACGCGCCGCAGGCCTCTTTCGCCTCCCGAAGAATCTCCTCGTCGATATGCACCGTCTTTTTCATGCCTCGCCAAGTACTATATTGAAACGGCAGAGTTGGCCACACCAACCCGCTAGGGTTGCGCCCGGTGGGTGCGGGCGCTGTCCCCGATTCAGAAGGGAGATATCGTAGTAGGCTAGGCGTTTCGGCATGGGCAGAAAGATCTTCATCAGTTACTCGCACCGGCAGAAGGATTGGGTCCGGGACAAACTCGTAGCGTGTTTGCGGGCCGGCGGTACCGACGTGGTGATCGATGACGAGCGGATGCGGGTAGGGGGTCCGGTAGTGGGGCAGATGGACACATTGCAGGATGGGGCGGAGGCGTCGCTGCTGGTATTGACCAACGAGTATCTGGCGAGTGAGTACTGCCGGCACGAGATGGATCGCGCGGTGGCGAAGGGGGCGTTCCTCGTGGTTCGGAGGGACGATTGCTCTGTACCGGATGCGCTGGCGGGTCATCTGCATGCGGACTTGCGGCCCGGTTCCGATGCCGGACAGTGGACCAAACTGCTGGAAGCGTGCGAAGCGGATTTGGGTTGTGGGGTGGTGGAATGGCTGGAGGCACGGGACGACGCGAGGCGCTATTTGCAGCGGGGAGATTCGGTGAACCTGGTGGTATCCGGACGGGTGCGTTGGCGGGAACTGGTAGCGTGCCTGGAGCGGGAGATGCCGACGATGCGGCGGATCAATCAAGGACGATGGGGCGACGGCGGACCGTTCCGGGCTGGTGAAGGAGATTCTGCGGGCGTACGGGGATACGCGCGACGTGCCGGACAGGCCGCGGGATTTAGGGGTGTTGTCGGAGTTCCTGAAGCAGCGCAAACCGGTGCTGGCGTTTTTGCGATTTGACCATGTGCGGCACCGGCCGTATCAGGTTGATTCCTTTGCCAACCTGCGGTTCCACCTGGAGGAGCCAACCCGCGCGGTCCACGCAGCACGACGACATGGTGTTCTCGGTCGCCCTGGCGGCCTTCGCCGAATGCGCCTACAAAGCGGTCAACGTCCGCTCGCCTTCCAAGCCGACCATCGACGCCGCCGCGTATTTTCTCTGCTGATCGCCGGAATTTCCCGCTTGCGGCATGGCCAATCTTCGTTCGCTCGCCTGTGACAGTCACTGTTTCTGTCCTGCACTTGGCGAGGTTTGATACCCTCGATTCCATGGCCGTCAGCTCGCCCGCTACCCCCACGCCCACCCGCCCACGCCTCAGTGAAGACTGGGCTGCGGTTCTGATCGGGGTTGCCGTACTCATCGCCGTGGCCGCCGGGTTCCGTCCGGCCATTCCACCGCTGAAGTGGGATTCGCTGAAGTCGCTCAGCTGGCTGGTGGCCCCGGCGCACCTCATCAACTGGACGATCCTGGGCATTCTCTCGCTTGTGTTCACGCTGGTCGGGATCTTCCGGCAAGAGGTGCGGCTGCGTGCCTTTGTAGCCGGGTTTCCAATTGTCTTCGCCCTGGCGATTGCGGCCCAAATGCTGGCGGGAAGCGCGACGGCCTCGGCCTGGGGTGTCGAATACGTCATTTTTGCTCTGCTTCTGGGTTTGTTGCCGGCCAACCTGGGCCTGGTTCCCGACTGGCTGCGCGAGGCCGCCAGGAGCGAGTTCTACGTGAAAACCGGCCTGGTCATCATGGGCGCCACCCTGCTCTTCCAGGAAATCATGCAGGCCGGAGTCCTCGGAATCATTCAATCCGTTCTGGTTGTGTCGGTGGTCTGGTATGTCACGTTTCGCATTGTGCGCCGATTCCACCTGGACGACGAGTGGGCCGTAATGCTTTCCACGGCTGTTTCGATCTGCGGTGTGTCGGCCGCCATCGCCGCGTGCGGCGCAATTCAGGGCGACCGCCGCAAGCTCGGATACGTGACCTCGACCGTTCTCATCGTTGCCGTCCCGATGATCGTACTCCAACCGTGGATCGCGCGCTGGTTGCAACTCTCCGAGCCGGTCGCGGGCGCCTGGATCGGCGGGACCCTCGACACCACCGGCAGCGTGGTCGCTGCCTCTGCCTTGCTCGGCGAAACCGCGATGAAAATCGGGACTGTCGTGAAGTTTTCCCAGAACGTCCTGATCGGCGTCGCCGCGTTTTTCCTGTCCGTCTGGTGGGCTATGCGGCCGCAAGCAGGCGCGGCGCGCGCCGACCGTCCTACCGTGGGCGTGATCTGGGAGCGTTTTCCCAAGTTCGTGCTGGGCTTCCTGGCGGCTTCGCTGGTTTTCTCGTTCTTCATGGATAAAGACCTCGTCCGGGAAACCAAGTCGACCATCGGCAGCCTCCGGACGGTCTGGTTCGCCATGGGCTTCGTCTCAATCGGCCTGGAGACCCGCTTCGGCCAGTTGCTCGGAATGGAAGGCGGCCGGCCGTTCTTCGCCTTCCTCGGGGGCCAGATTTTCAATATCTTCTGGACTCTGCTGCTGGCCTGGCTGGTGTTCGGCGGCGCCCTGCTATCCTGACAATGAGCTGTCGCCACTCCTACGATGACCCGCCGCGAGCTGTTGTTTCTTCTGTCCGCGCTTCCACTGACCGCCCAGGATTTCGCCAACGACCCGATACTCCGGGCGCTCCGCGATGAACTGAACCGGGCGAAGAGCCTCAAGCTTCCGGGTGTGGAATCGCCCTACTACATCGAGTACGGGCTCGACGAAATGGAGGTCTTCATGACTTCCGCCACCATGGGGGCAACCGTTAGGACCAACGAAAACCGAACACGGGTGCCGCGCATCCAGGTGCGCGTGGGCGACGCTTCCTTCGATAACACGAATTACGTGTTCAGCGACTTCTTCGGCGCGGGACGCGTCGCCGGCACGCGTATTCCCATCGACGACGACTACAGCGTCATCCGGCATCATTTCTG
>JAEUQD010000503.1 GCA_016789925.1 Bryobacterales bacterium
ATCGTACAACTCGGGTTTCGAAAGTGGGAGGTTGACCACGCCGCCGGGAGGGGCCGGCATGTAAGCCTCGGTATTGTGCCGCGCCACATGGAGTTTCCACTTGCCCCAGCGGGCGCATTGCAGGTTCAGCCCGTTGAAGTACAGCAGTGCCTCGCGCTCCAACTCCGGCCTGGCGCCGGTCACGAGAGGACTGATATCGACGCCGTCGAGCGGATTGCGCGGCAACTCCGCGCCGCACAGACGCGCCACGGTGGGCACGATGTCCATCACGCTCGACACACCGCTGCACGTCTTCCGCGCGGGAATCCAGCCCGGGAGTTTGGCGATGAACGGGACGCGCTGCCCGCCTTCCCACGTGGTTCCCTTGCGGCCTCGCAACCGTCCTGGACTGCCTTGAAACCAGGGACCGTTATCGGAGGAGAACATCACGAGCGTATCCTTCTCCTGGCCGGTGCGTTTGAGCGCGGCCATCACTTGGCCGACGCTCCAATCCAACTCCTCGACCACGTCGCCGTACAACCCCAACGGACTCTTGCCGCGAAACCTCTCCGAGGCCGCCAGGGGAATGTGCGGATAGGTGTGCGGCATGTAGAGAAAGAAGGGTGAGCCTTTGCTGTGCTCGATGACCCGGACGGCACGCTCGGTATAGCGCGGCGTCAAGGTTTCGAGCGTCGCCTGCTCTTCGATGACTTTGGTGTCGTCCATCAGCCAGCGCGGCACCATGTCGTTGGAATAGGGGATGCCGAAGTAATGGTCGAATCCGCGGGCCGTGGGCAAATAGGGCGGATGGTGGCCGAGGTGCCACTTGCCGACGCACATGGTCCGGTATTGCTTCGTCTTCAGCACCTGGGCGAGGGTGACTTCCGAGTGGGGGAGTCCGGTGGTGTCGCGCGGGAAGAGCACGTGGGGAACGCCCGCCCGGACCGGATAGCGCCCGGTGAGGAGGGCGGCGCGCGACGGAGAGCATACCGGATTGCCCGAGTAGAAGTGCGTGAACCGTGTGCCTTCGTCGGCCAGCCGGTCGATGTTCGGCGTGCGGATGGTCGACCCGTAACAGCCCAGATCTCCGTAACCCAGGTCGTCGCAATAGATGAGCACGACGTTCGGGGCGCGCCTGGGCAGGGCAGCCGTAGCCGCCATCGACAGAAACTCGCGGCGATCGATCACCGCGGCATGATAGCAGAGCCCAACCGCATTCGCCCGTCCGGCCACACGATGTCGGCCTCCGGACTCGCGGCGATCAATTCGTCAATTTCGTCACGGCTCCGGTATTCGATCACGGTGGCAAGAGCCTCGTCATTCGGCAGACCCCATTCCTTCATCTGCCGGCGGTAAGTGTCGAAGCCGCCCTGCAAGAATCTTTGGACGGACATCGTGATGCCCAACTGACGGAAATCGAGGGCAAACCCTTCGGGCGGCTGCTCGGCGGCGGGGAGTACATAGCGGACTTTCGCCAGCGGAAGTGTGGTGGAGTAGAACTGCTCCGCGAGTTCGATGATCAGCACTTCGTTCGGCCGCTGCATGGCCGCGCGCCGATCCAGCACCCGGCGGACCGGCGGAGGCTCGTTGCCGGGCATGGCGAACCAAAGTAGCGCGAGGCTCAGCAACGCGGGCAGCTCGGTGGCCCAGCGTCCGGCCACAATGGCCAGCGCGGGCAGTAGCGGAACCAGGTAGGGAATGTTGCGGTACTGGTAGGAGAGGATGGCGGCCACCATGAGCGCGATCCAGACGGCGAGCAGTTTAGTTTGGGGTTCGCGCGGCGGCCACTTCCAGCAGGCAAGGATCGCGCCCAGGACAACAGCCAGCGCCGTCGCCGCGATGCGCGTGCCATAGAAACTCCAAACCGTCTCGCCGGCGGTCTGCTGCGGCGGGGCGCCCGCGCCATAGGCCAGCAGTTCCACTTGCACGAACTCGGCCCAAAACCAGCGGGGATGCGCGAGGAACTGATAGACGAACCACGGCGCAGCCACCGCCGCGGCCACAGCGGAAGCAGCCCAGGGCTTCCACCAGGCCGTCTGCTTAAGAGTCAGCGACCAATGGCCGAAATAGACCAACAGCGGGACCAACCCCGCTGTGCTCTTCGTGAGAATCGCCAGGCCACTGACCATGCCGAAACCCAGCCACGATTGCCTGCGATGGAGGAGCCAGAAGGCGAGCACGATCCAGAAGCAGAGCAACGCGTCGGTCAGGGTGCGGTTGGCGACTTCCGCAAACAGCGGTGTTGCGGCCAGCAGCAGCGCCGCGCTGTAGCGCCGCGTCCAGAGGAACACCAGCATGCAGACGCCGGCCGCGGCCAGGCGCGAGGGCAGCCGCAATGCGAAATCGGAGCGGCCCAGCAGCTTCACGCTCGCTGCTGCGGTCCAGTACACCATCGGCGGCTTGTAGAGGAAAAAGCGGCCCATGAAGTAGGGGGTCGCCCAGTCGCCGCGTTCGGCCATGCGCAGAGAGGCATGGGCGTAGACGTTCTCGTCCTGAGGGACGATCTT
>JAEUQD010000505.1 GCA_016789925.1 Bryobacterales bacterium
TCGTTCTCGCCCTCATCGGCGAAACCCGGTTACTGGCGATCCCGTGGCCCAAAGGTGAACCCCAACTCCTCACCCGAACCGCGCGGTGACCCGATATCCTGGACCAATGCTCACCCTGCTCGTTGCGCTGGCGGCGCTGCCTGTGTTGACGCCCGACCAGGTGGTTCGCATCCGCGGCGTTTCGTCGCCCGCTATCTCCGCCGACGGTAAGAGCGTCGCGTATGTCGTCTCGATTCCAGACCCCGACACCAACCGGAACAACGCCGAAATCTGGCTTGGCACTCGCAACGGCGCCAAACCTCGCAAGGTGGCAGACGGTTCGGCGCCCGCCTGGCAGCCTCGGACCGGCAAGCTGAGCTATCTGACTCCGGCGGCGCAGGTGGCCACCGTCGACCTCCAGACCGGCGTGACTGAATCCCTCACCCGCCACGCGCGGCCACTCCTGAAATTCGCCTGGTCGCCGAATGGAAGCCACCTGGCCTTCCTGTCGCTCGATCCGCCGCTCAAGCCTGGTCTCCCCATCGTGATCGACCGCAACAATCTGCCCATGTACCGACTGTGGGTGTTCGACCCCACAACCCAGCAGGAAAAGCTGCTGACTCCGGGCGACTACTCGGCCGGAGGCTACGACCAATGGTTCCCCGACACGTTTTCGTGGTCGCCCGACAGCCGCGCCCTCGCGTTCTCGCGCCGGCCCCACGCGAAGGCCGGTGGGCACCTGCACAGCAACATCGCCGTGGTGAGCGTTGAGGGAGAAGTTCGCACGGTCACGGCGGCCAAGGGCATGGAAGGGCACCCGGTCTGGTCGCCCGACGGTAAGTCCATCGCGTTCCTGGCGAACCACCGGAATCACTGGGTGGTCACGTCGGACCTCATGTTGACATCGCTGGCCAGCGGCCAACCCCGCAACCTCACTACCCAGTTCGACGAGAGCGTCAAGGAGTTTGCGTTCACCAGTGACGGCGCGCGCATCCTGTTCACCGCGGGCCGGCGCGCCGCCAACCATTTCTACTCCGCCGACATTCACGAAGGCGCCCTCAAGCAACTCACCACGGGCGACTCTGTCTACGCGCAACTCGATCTCTCGTCCGATGGCAAGACGGCCGCCTTCATCTGGCAGGACAGTGTCACGCCACCCGATGTCTATACCGCCCCGCTGGACACGTTCGAGAAGGTCCGCGTGAGCCGCGCCAATTCCGAACTCGAGGACTGGAACGTGGCCCCCGCCGAGATTCGCCGCTGGAAGAGCTTCGACGGCATGGAAATCGAAGGCATCCTCCATCGGCCGGCCACCGCACAGCGTTCTCCTCTCCTTGTCGTCCCGCACGGCGGCCCCCACGGCGTCATGACCAACACCTTTCCCGGCCGGGAAACCCTGCTGTTCCTCTCCCGCGGCTGGGCCGTGTTCCGCCCCAATTTCCGCGGCAGCGGCAACTATGGCGAGGCGTTTCTGCGCGCCAATCTGGGCGGATGGGGCGTGGGCGACTACTACGACATCATGACGGGCGTCGACGCCCTGATCGCGTCGGGAGTCGCCGACGCCGACCGTCTCGCGATCGCCGGCGCCAGCTACGGCGGCTACATGACGGCCTGGACCATCAGCCAGACGGGCCGGTTCAAGGCGGCCGTCGCCGGTTGCGGCATCACCGACGTCCCCAGTTTCATCCGCACCACCGACGTCCCGGAACGCTTCGAAGACTATCTCGGCAAGGAACCTGCCCTCTACTCGCGCCACTCGCCCATGGCCTACGGCGAGCGGATCCGGACGCCAACGCTCATTTGGCACGGAGACCAGGACGCGCGGGTTCCACTGATGCAAAGCCGCCATCTCTACACTCAGTTACTGAAGAACAAGGTCCCCGTGGAGTTCGTCGTCTACCCAGGCGAGGCTCACGGTCTCCGCCGTCCCGGTTTCGAGCGCGACCTTCTCACCCGCCAACTCGCCTGGTTCGAGAAGTACGTCCCCACCGCCGTACCGTTTTGAGGATCACTCGTATCATCGAGGGGTGGAGATGATATCGACGGTGAGCGTCCTGGCCGCGGGCGCTCGCTTTTTCGGAACTTTGCCCTGGTACGTCCGGCGGAAGGTGACGCCGGAGGTTGCGCGGGCGATGCTGCGCGACCGCCTTGCCAACCGGGGCAGGCTGCTGATCGACCGAATCGCCCAGGATGTCCTCTCGCGGAAGGGCAGCGTGTATGAACGGCTGATGGCGCATGCCGGTTGCGAGTTGGGTGATGTGGAAGCGGCGGTGCGCCAGGAAGGCGTCGAAGGGGCGTTGCGGCAGTTGCTGCACGCCGGTATCTACCTGACCGTGGACGAGTTCAAGGGCCGGACGCCGGTGCGGCGCGGTTCGCTCACTCTCGAGGTCAGTCCCGAGCAGTTGCGGTCGCCGCGGGCGGCCTATCATCTGCCGGCATCGAGCGGGGGGAGCCGGAGCGCGGGGACGCCGGTGCTCATTGATTTCCGCTTTGTGCGCGCCTGCGCCGCCAACTGCCTGCTGCAACTGCAAGCCTGGGGCGGGGACGACTGGGTGAAGGGGGTTTGGGAAGCGCCGGGCGCCGGAGCGCGTTTCCGGCTGACCAAGTTTGCAATGTTTGGCGAGCCGCCCCAGGCGTGGTTCACCCAGATCGACCCGAACGACCGGTCGATCCCCGCGATCTTCCGCTGGAATACGCTGGCGCTCCGCTGGTCCAGCCGGCTGGCCGGACGGACCGTGCCCACGGCGGTCACCGCGCCGCTGAACGACCCTACGCCCATCGTCGAGTGGCTGGCGCGTACCGTGCAACAAGGCGTTACGCCTGTCGTCTTCACCTTTCCCGGTTCCGCCGTGAGAGCCTGTCTGACGGCTGCGGAGAAGCGCTTGAGCATCGCGGGCACGCAGTTCCTTCTGGCGGGCGAACCGATCACGGATGCCCGCGTGGCCACCGTCCGGCAAGCGGGCTGCGGAGCCATTCCGCGCTACGGCTCAATGGAATGCGGGGCTATCGGCTACGGCTGTCCGAATGGAGAGCATGCCGACGACGTCCACCTTCTGGAGCACATGCACGGTCTCATCGCCGCCGACGGCGCCGCACCCGGATTGGGTGTGCCTGAAAGCACCCTCTTTATCACGGCGCTTCACGCCTACTCGCCATTTTTGATGCTGAACGTGTCCATGGGCGACCAAGCCCACATTGTGCGCCGCGCCTGCGGCTGCGCCTGGGATCGGCTGGGACTCGGCGTGCACCTCTCGAGCATTCGCAGCTTCGAGAAACTGACGGGTGGCGGTGTCACCTTCTTTGGCGTTGAGGTGATCGAGATCCTGGAACGCGTGCTGCCCGCGGAGTTCGGCGGTGCGCCCACGGACTATCAATTGGTGGAAGAAGAGGGACCGACCGGGGAAACTCAGTTATTGTTGAGCGTCAGCCCGGCCGTGGGTGCGGTGGACGAGTCGCGTGTGGCCGAGGTGTTTCTGCAACGGTTGACGGCCATTTCTGAAGTGGCCGCGGTGATGACCCGCATCTGGCGCGATGCCGGAACAGTCCGCGTGGTGCGCCGACCGCCCGCCATGTCGCGAGCCGGCAAGATCCTCCACTTTCACATCAGCCGCAAGCCCTAACCGGACGCGGTTGTACATGAAGGCTGTTTTAGGAGATGATACTGGCGTAGAGGAGGCCCGATAGTTTATGGACTTGACCCGGCGAGGATTCTTAGGCGGCGCGCTTGGCTTCGGCGCTGGCGTTGCCGGATTGCAGGCGGCCCCGGATAAGCGCCATTTTCAGCTTCATCCGTTTGTCGAGGCGAACCGCAAGGCGGTGTTTATCCGCCGCACGAATGTCGCCGGGCGTTTGGATGCGGTCGGGATGAAGCGGGAGGGGCTGGCCTTGGGCCGGCAGCTTTTTCAGCCGGCGGGCGAGACCGGCATCCCCGTTTCGCACCGTGTTGTCCTCAAACCAAACCTCCTCACTCAGCGCGCCGGCGATGGCACGCGCGTCAACTGGGGCACCGATCCGGACTTCTACGAGGGCCTGCTGGTGGCCATGCGCGACACCGGGCTGAGCAAGTTCCACTACATCGAAGCCAATTACCGGCACTCGCGGTGGAGCATCCAGTACGACGATATCCACGACCGCCATGGCGTCGAGGTACTGGAGTCGCGGCGCTACCCGATGCACTATCGCCGCGGCTACGAGATGAACTGGGCAAAGCCTGCCGACGCCGTGGTCTACGCCCAGGTGCCGCACTATCCGCCGATCCACGAAAAAGACACCTGGATGATCAATATCGCCAAGTGGCGGTCGCATGGGATGTGCCTCACGCAGGCGTGCAAGAACGCGCAGGGCCTGTGTGTGTGGCCCTTCCAGCGCTTCTGCCCCGGTTGGGCCATGGTGACCGGCGCGCCCGATCACATGAAGCCATTTATCGTCAAAGACGTCGAGGCGCGTGTGAACCGCTACCTGGAAAGCCACAAGCGGATGAAATACTCCCGCTACGACAGCGGCGCCCGGCTCGGGCCCGTACACCAGGAGATCTGGGCGCACAAGACTTGCGACAACCTGAGCACGATGAACTTCGGGTTGCACATGGTGGAGGCGATCTACGCCAAGAACGAAGACCCGCAGGATCCCGTGAAGGAATTCCTGCCCAACTTCGTGATGTTCTCGAAGGACCCGTTCCGGCTCGACCTCGTCGGATTGTGGCTAGGCGGCCACGAGCCGGGCAACGTCCACTTCTACCGGATCGCCAAGGAACGTGGACTCTCGGATACGTTCAATCCGTGGGATGTGCCCGTCTACGAGTGGACCGATGAAGGTCCGCAGGCGCGCAAGCTCACCGACTTCCCGCGCACCATGCTGAAGACGTATTACTTGCAGAAGGACGGCGAGCCGCACTACCACATGGTCAACGAGCCCTTCGACTACGACCGCATCAAGCTCTAGCCCTTTAAAACCATTCCGCCTTGCGGACGAGATTCAGGAGCGGTTCGCCGGATCGGAACCGCCGGACGTTTTCGAGCAATACTTCGAGGTGCCGCTTGGGCACGAGTGTCGAGTAGCCGGCCACGTGCGGCGTGATCAGCACGTTCTCCATGGTCCACAACGGGTGTTCCGAGGGGAGCGGTTCCTGTTCGAACACATCCAGGGCAGCTCCGGCGATCGCCCCTTCGCGCAAGCAGTCCACGAGGTCGTCCAGCTTGAGGATCGCGCCGCGGCCGATGTTGATGAGATAGGCCGAAGGCTTCATTTGCCGGATCAATTCCGTTCCGAACATGCCTTCGGTTTGCGGCGTGTGCGG
>JAEUQD010000597.1 GCA_016789925.1 Bryobacterales bacterium
TAACAATCTGGCAGCCGAAAAAGGCGTCGCCAGCCACAATCAGCGGCATCGCTTCACGGCTAACGCGCTCTATGATCTGCCCTTCGGCCGCGGCCAGAAGGGAGTCGTCAACAAGATGATCGGCGGCTGGCGCGGCGGCGCACTACTCACCATCGCGAGCGGCTTCCCCGGCAATCCGGCCATCTCCGGGAACCCGGATAACGTGCCGGACAATACCGACCGTCCGAATCGCATCGGCGCGGGCAGCGTCGCTAACCCGACGCCGGACAAGTGGTGGGATGTTACGGCATTTCAGCGGCAGCCGGCGTTCACGTTTGGTAACTCGGGTCGTAATGTGCTCACGGGCCCCGGAACGTTCAATATCGACTTCGTTGCCAGCAAGGACACCGCCATCGGAGAGCGCAAGCGCGTCGAGTTTCGCGCCGAGTTCTTCAATATGACCAATACGCCGAATTTCGGCCAGCCAACCGCGGACATCGCCAACGCCAACTTTGGGCGCATCACGAGCGCGCGCGCGGCACGCCAGGTACAGTTGGGTTTGAAGTTCTACTTCTGATCATGAATCGCCGCCACTTCACCCTTGGGCTGCTGGCTGCGCCGCTGGGCGCAGCCTCGGCCGACCTTGTCGAGAGAATTGAAACCACCACCCTCATCCGCTACGCCGATTACGGCAAAGGATGGTTCTCCCCCCGCGCCTGCGTCATCCCCGGCGCGCGCCCCAAACTGCTCATGACCATGCAGCAGATCACCGGCAGCGACGTCTTCTATCACGTGCACTGGCTGGAATCGGAGGATGGCGGGCGGACGTGGTCCAAGCCCCAACCGATGCCGGGTATGGGTCGGCGACAGATGGGCGACGGCCTCGAAGAAGGCTACTGCGACACCGTCCCCGAATACCACCCCAGAACCGGCACCGTGCTTGCCATGGCCCACAACGTCTATTACAAGGACAACGTGCTCACCATGCCCTGGGAGCGCCGCTGGCCCGTCTATGCCGTGCGCACGCCGCAAGGCGAATGGCTTCCCCCGAAGAAACTCGAATGGGACGACCCCGATGCCACCGGCATGTACTCCGCCAACTGCTCCCAGCGCGTCACCCTCGACGACGGCACCCTCATCGTCCCCGTCACTTATGGTCCGCTCGGCCGGCCCGACCATAGCGTCACCTCGCTCCATTGCAGCTTCGACGGCGAGCACATGAAAGTCCTCGAACGCGGCAGCGAGTTGCGACTCCCGGTGAAACGCGGGCTCCTCGAACCCTCCGTCACCCGACGCACGAAAAACCGCTTCTGGATGACCATCCGCGCCGAGGATAACCGCGGCTACTTCACCACCTCCAAGGACGGCCTCCACTGGGACCGCATCCGCCCCTGGACCTGGCAGGACGGCACGCCACTCGACATGTCCACCACCCAGCAGCACTGGGTCCTGCACAGTGACGCGCTCTATCTTTCGTACACACGGAAGGCTCCGGGTAACGAGCGCGTGGTGCGCTGGCGCACGCCGCTATGGATGGCGCGCGTGGACGAGGAGAAGGGTGCGTTGATCCGCGAGACCGAGCGTGTTGTTCTGCCCCAACGCGGCGATGGCGGCGAGAAGGGCTACGATGCGTGGCTGTCGGGGAACTTCAACACGACGATGTTGAACGCCCGTGAATCGATTATCACCGACGCACAAACTAACCCCGCCCGAGGCTACACGGGCGAAGTCCTGCTGGCCCGCATCCATTGGAAGCAGCCGAACCGCCTGGCGCCGTAATTCGGCGGGCCGGGGAGCTATCGATCGATCCAGTTCGCGCGCGACTACTTCGGGCCGAACAAGTTGAAGGTGGGTGTCGAAGATGTCGCCTCGGTGGGGCATCGAGCGGGGTGGCGCGAGGCGGCGCGTCGCCGAAAGCGGCTAAGTACCGCGGGGGATAGGTTGCGATGCGACCCGCTTCGATCCTTCTTCTATCCTTCGTGATAGACTCGTCGGACATGCAGTTACTATCTCGACGGTCACTGCTTTGGCGTGCCTTCGGCGCAGCGGCACTAGCGCACGCTGCGGACCGGACGTGTGAGCCAGTCGTACGCACTGAGCCTTGGTCGCGTTTTCGCGGCCCGAACGGTTCCGGTATTGGTGCGGGCACGGGTTACCCTGTCGAGTTCGGACCGGCGAGAAATGTTGTTTGGAAGCGGCCATTCCCACCAGGCAGGTCGTCCCCGGTGCTCACCCGAAAGCGCATTCTGCTCACGGCTGAATCCGACGACCTCCTGAAGGTGATATCGGTGGACCGCGCCACCGGGAAGACGGCCTGGGAACGTTCGGTGAAACGGCTGCGCAACGAATTTAAGAACCCGCTCAACGATGGAGCGAGTTCTTCGGCGGTGACGGACGGCGCCAACGTCTACGGATTCTTCGGCGATTTCGGGCTGATTTCCTTCGACGAGTCTGGCCGCGAGCGGTGGCGCACCCCGATCGAGGCGCGGTCGAGTTTATGGGGAGCTGCGACGTCCCCAGTGCTCGTCGACGGCACCGTGGTTCTGCTGCTTGACGGATTCGCCCGGTCGTCTATTGTCGGATTCGATGCCAGGACGGGCAATCGTAAATGGGAGATCGAACGGCCGCCGTTTCGGCTCAACTACACGACACCGCTGACTGGCTCGTCTGGCGCGGGCTGCGAAGCGCTGGCCGTCTCGCCCGACGAAATCACCGCCTACAACCCGGCCAATGGGGAACGGAGGCGGAGCGAAAAACTCCCCCCGGGGAATATGATCGGAAGCCCGATATTCACCGATCCGGACACCGTGATTGCGATGATCTATTCCGCCGAACAAGTTCCGCCTTTTCCAGACCGGGACTCCGACGGCGTCGTGACCGCCGCCGACATACCCACTGACCCCAAGGATTGGCAAGTCACTCGGACTCTTCGAATGATTGCGGATGAGTCGGGGGACCGCGATGGCAAGATCACATCCGCCGAATGGACGCACTTCTGGCGTAACTATCAAGGGACGCCGTCCATCGTCGCGACAGGCATTGGCGAGCGACGCGGGTTGAAATGGTCGTACACAAAAGGTGTTGCCCGTGTGCCCACACCGCTCCACTATCGGGATATTGTGTACCAGCTAAACAACGGCGGAATCCTCACGGCGCTGGATAGCAGGACCGGCGCCGCGCGGAAGGTTGGGCGGCTGGAAGGTGCAATCGACAACTATTACGCCTCCCCGGTGGCAGCCGACGGACACATCTATTTGGTCTCCGAGTCCGGCAAAGCGCCTGTAGTCCAGGCTGGGCCGGATTGGATAGTCAAAACTGTAAATGATTTGGACGAACCCTGTTACGCAACACCGGCTCTGTCCGGAGGGCGACTGTTCCTGCGCACAACACGGTCACTGTGCTGCTTCGGCCGCTAAAGGGCGCGATTACCGAAGGTCCTTTTCGCTCACCTGCCTCCCCCAGTCTGGCAGCGGGTCGCCTTCCTCAGCAGGTGGTGCGATCACGCCAGAAGCAATGAGGCGGTCGAATTTGGCTGGCCAGGCCCGCCCGATCTGCAGCCGGCCGAACGGGTTCCGCGACAACTCGTCCGCGGGCAGTTACCACAACCCGGCGTCGATTCGCCGGATGTTCCATTTGTCTTGGATAAAGCAGGCAAAGAAAGATGGAATTTTACTAGAAAGGAAGACCGTCGTGAGTCTCAACGTCAAAGATCCGGAGGCCCATCGGTTGGCCCAGTCAATCGCCCAAGCGACCGGAGAAACGATTACGCATGCAGTAATTACCGCTCTGTAAGAGCAATGGGAGAGGCTTTCTGTTCATCGGCATGATCCCGAACGGCTGGCCGCGGACATCCGTGGCATCGTCCAACGGGCGGCGCCTCATATCCGGCGTCCCTACGGCGTCCCTACGCTGATCACGCCGAGTTTCTTTTTGACGAGCCGGCCTGAACTTCGGAGACTGCTTTGCTTACGCGTTGGCACAGTTCACCGGGGAACCGCTCCTATACACGGGAAACGACTTTGGAAGGACCGATGTGCAGCCCGCCCTCCGTTGACCCCGCGACTTGTGTTCCGGCGAAAGTTCACCTCAGCGCACGCTGATAGACGAACCCGCCCAAGAGGGCTCCCAGCACGGGGCCGA
>JAEUQD010000606.1 GCA_016789925.1 Bryobacterales bacterium
GGTGACGGCCGAATTCCTCGCGATAATGTAAGCTTCTGCCATGACCGATTTCGAAAAGCTCGGAGTATTCTACCTAGGCCGCACGTACGACCTGGAAAACCGCAAGCCGAAGGAAGAACTCCTGCTGTATTCTTCCAAGGATCTGGTGACGCACGCCGTGTGCGTAGGCATGACGGGATCCGGGAAGACCGGCCTCTGCATCTCCCTGCTCGAAGAAGCGGCCATCGACGGCATTCCGGCGCTGATCATCGACCCCAAGGGTGATCTGGCCAATCTCCTGCTGACGTTTCCCGAGTTGCGGGGCGAAGACTTTGCCCCTTGGGTCAACATGGAAGACGCCGCGCGCAAAGGTATTCCCGCCGCCGAATATCCCACGCAGCAGGCCAATCTCTGGAAAGACGGGCTCGCCAAGTGGGGCCAGGACGGCGCGCGCATCGCCCGGCTCAAGGAATCGGCCGACTTCACCGTGTTCACGCCAGGCTCCAACGCCGGCGTTCCTGTGTCGGTGATGAAGTCGTTTGGCGCGCCGTCGCCGGAACTGGCCGCCGACCGCGAACAGTTGCGCGAGCGCATTTCCGCTACCTCGACCGCACTGCTGGCGCTGGTGGGAATCGATGCCGACCCCATCCAGTCGCGAGAGCACATCCTGGTTTCCACCATTCTCGATGCGGCCTGGAAAGAGCAGAAGGACTTGGACCTTGCGACACTGATCCAGCAGATTCAGGCGCCGCCCGTCACCCGCATCGGCGTGCTCGACGTTGAGGCATTCTTCCCGTCGAAGGATCGCTTCAAGCTGGCAATGGCGCTGAACAATCTGCTGGCGTCACCCGGCTTTGAAGTGTGGCTCGAAGGCGAGGCGTTGGACGTCGGCAATCTGCTCTACACCAAACAAGGGAAGCCGCGGCATTCGATCTTCTCGATTGCGCATCTGAACGACGCCGAGCGGATGTTCTTCGTCTCGCTGCTGCTGAACCAGACGCTGTCGTGGATGCGGTCGCAGGCCGGCACGACCAGTTTGCGGGCGCTGCTTTACATGGACGAGATTTTCGGGTTCTTCCCGCCGGTCGCCAATCCGCCGTCGAAGACACCGCTGTTGACCCTGCTGAAACAAGCCCGCGCGTTTGGACTGGGCGTGGTGCTGGCCACACAGAATCCTGTCGACCTCGACTACAAGGGACTCTCCAACGCCGGCACCTGGTTCATCGGGCGCTTGCAGACTGACCGTGACAAGCAGCGTGTACTCGATGGATTGGAAGGCGCGGCGGCATCCTCCGGTGGCACACGCTTCGACCGCGGACGCATGGAACAGATCCTTGCGGGTCTGGGCAATCGCGTCTTTCTGATGAACAACGTGCACGACGATGGTCCGGAGATCTTCGAGACGCGATGGGCTTTGTCTTACTTGCGCGGCCCGATGACACGCACCCAGATCAAGCAATTGATGGAGGGACGGCAGACTGCCGCCGCGCAGGTCGCTGCACCGGCGGCGCAGTCCCGCGTGTCTACTGCCGTTTCGGCGGGGAAGGCCAAACCGGTAATACCCCCGGGGGTTGAAGAGAAGTTCGCGCCCGCCGGTTCCAACCCCGTCTATGAACCGTGCCTGCTCTGTGCGGCACAGGTCCGCTTTGTCGAACCGAAAAAGCAAGTGGACGCGACACGCGACGTGACCTACGTGGTTCCTTTCTGCGACGGCGCAATCCCGGTGAGCTGGGACGATGCCGCGGAAGCGGAATTCGGCCTGGACGAGTTGGAAACCGCTCCGGAACAGGGTGCGGAATTTGGCGAGTTGCCACCGCCGGCCGCGCAGGCCAAGAACTACAAGACATGGACGCGCGACTTCCAGAACTGGCTGTTCACGACGCAATCCTACGATTTGTTCTCTTCGCCCAGCACCGGCGAGCACTCCAAACCGGGCGAATCGGAACGCGACTTCCGGTTGCGGATGCAGCAGATTGCGCGAGAACAGCGCGATCAGGCCGTGGAACAGTTACGCCAAAAGTATGCGCCGAAAGCGCGGGCATTGGAAGACCGCATCTTCCGCGCCCAGCAGGCGCTCGACAAGGAGAAAGAGCAGGCGCGGAGCCAGCAGCTCAGCAGTGTGCTTTCAATCGGGACATCGGTCCTGGGTGCAATCTTCGGCGGTTCCCGGAAATCGACGGCCAGCGTGCTGACGGGCGCGCGCGGCCTCGGCAAGATTTACAAAGAGGGACAGGACGTCAACCGCGCCGGCGAGAGCGTCGAGCGTCTGAACGAGCAATTACAGGCGCTCAACGCGGAACTAGAACAGCAGGTGCAGCAGTTGCAATCAGGCCCGGACCCGCTTACCGAGCCGCTCGAAATCCTGCTTGTGAAGCCGAAGAAGACGAACATCTCGGTGCGGTTCTTGGGGTTGGTGTGGAAGCCCGCGTAGATTGCGGTACCTTGAAATGTGCGCAGACGTACCCTGCTGCAGGTGCTTCAGGGATCGGCAGATTCCAATATCCACTTCGACGAGCTACGCTCTTTGTTAGCCGCGATGGGCTTTCACGAACGAATCAAGGGCAGCCACCATATCTTTACGCGACCGGACGTGGAGGAGATTCTGAATTTGCAGCCCAGAGGCTCATCCGCGAAACCCTATCAAGTAAGGCAGGTTCGTAGCGTGATCGTGCGGCATAAATTGGCGGAGGGGCTTGAATGACCAAATACGAAGTGATTATCTACTGGAGCGACGAGGATCAGGCGTTTATTGCGGAAGTGCCAGAACTCGCCGGCTGCATGGCCGACGGTCCAACGCGCCATGAGGCGCTCGAGAACGCCGAGGCCATCATTGCGGAGTGGATCGAGACTGCAAAGGAAATGGGTCGTCCCATCCCCGAGCCCAAGGGACGGTTACTCTTTGCCTGAGCCGGCTACTTGTCCTTGGCGATGGAGGCATAGACGGCGCTGACCGACCTGCGGTAGTCTTCCGGGCTGATCAGTATCTGAATGCCGCGCTGTCCGGCTGAGATCGAGATCACATCAAAAAGCTGGGCCGCTTCATCCACGTAGACGGGGTATTCCTTCTTGCACGCCAGCGCGGTCACGCCGCCTCGGATATACCCGGTAAGCGCCTGCAGTTCGGCCAGCGGCACGGTGTCGATCTTACGGTCGCCGGAGGCGTGGGCGAGGGCTTTCAGGTCGAGCAGAGAGTTGCCCGGAATCACCGCCAAACACACGCCATTGCGGTCGCCCCGCGCGACCAGCGTCTTGAAAACCTGCTCCGGCGGAAGCCCGATTTTGGCGGCAACTGTTTCCGCGGCCAGGTCGTTTGGATCCACCTCGTAGCTCCGAATCTCGTAGACAATGCCAAGTGAATCCAGCAGGCGCATGGCGTTGGTCTTCGGTGGGGTTTTCGCGCCCATGAACCTATTCTGAGTGATATCGTGGTTGGCTGACATGACTCGGCTTCTTTTCATCGGATGCTTCGCGCTGCTGGCGCAGGGGCAAGTGACGGTGCGCGTCAGCAAGCCCATGGCGCCCCCGCAATGGGCTCTGCTCGAGCGTGAATTGTTGAAACACAACTCGACGGCGGTGGAGCGCTTCGCCGAGCGCTACATGGACGAACGCGGATACCTCGCCCACACGCCGCGTTGGGGCACGCTCGACGGACCCGACGATGCTATCGAGACCTACTGGAACTGGACCATCCTGCATGCCTTGGGCGGCTCCGATCGCGTCCTCGAACTCTACAAACTGGGCTACGAAGGCCACATGAGGCAATACAACGAACTGCGGACCAAGCTGACCGAACTGGCGGCGAATGGCGCCTATAGCAAAGAATTCATTACGCAGTCCGACTGGTTCCATACGGCGGAAGGAATGCGGGCTGTACTGCTACAAGGCCTGTCCGACCCCAACAGCGACATCTATCGCGGCCGAATGACACGGTTCGCCGCGATGTATATGGGCGAAGATCCGGAAGCCCCCAACTACGATCCGGTGAACAAGGTGATCAAGAGCATGTGGACCGGCAGCAAGGGTCCGATGATGCGCAAGGCGACTACCTACGACTGGGTGGGCGACCCGGTGCCGGGCACCTTCCACCTGCTGCACAATCCGGCGGGCCGCGGCAAGATGCTCGATCTCAACGCCAATTACAAGAAGATGTTGGCCCACTGCGACGAGTACCTCGACAGCATCGGCGATAACTCGTTGAACCTGGCGGCCACGATTCTGGGTCTGAACGCATTCGCGCTGACCGGAGAGGAAAAGTACCGCCAGTGGGTGCTCGACTATGTGGGCGCCTGGAAGGAGCGCACCGCGCAAACCGGCGGCAACATCCCGAGCAA
>JAEUQD010000652.1 GCA_016789925.1 Bryobacterales bacterium
TTCGGTGGTTGTCGGTTCGCAGATGCCGCCCGCGCCGCTTTCGGAGAAAGAGATCGAGCAACTCACCCTCTATACTCTTTCGCTCCGCCGAAAAGAACTCCGCGATGTCTACTTGCCCAAGGACCGCATCAAGGCAGCGAAGTTCGGCGAACGCGAATTCACGTCCGATGGCGCGACGCTCTACGGGGCCTTCTGCGCCGGCTGTCACGGCCAGGATGGCAAAGGCCGGCGGCTGCCCGGTCTGGTTTCGTTCCCATCTATCGCCAACCCCGACTTTCTCGCCATCGCTCCGGAAAGCCTGCTCGCGAAAACCATTGAGCAGGGCCGTCCGGGCCGGCGTATGCCAGGTTGGCTGAAGGAAGGCGGGTTGCGGCCCGACGAGGTGAAAGCCGTCGTGGCCTATGTGCAAACGCTTAGCGGCGCGGTTGTGGAGCCCGACAAGCGGCCCGCGCGCTGGGTGTCCGGTGATGTGAAGGCGGGCGGGCGCATCTTTAGTTCCACCTGCGCCGGTTGCCACGGCTTGCAGGGAGTGGGGGCCGAGGGTCCGGCTCTCAATAACAAGGTGCTGCTCGATTCGGCGACCGACAGTTACCTGGTGGAAACCATCGGCCGCGGACGCCGCGGCACGGCGATGGCCGGCTTTGACGAACCCTCGCCCGTCCGGCCCGCGTTAACCCGCTCCGACATCGAGTCTGTAGTCGCCTATCTTCGTTCGTTCCAGGGAGGCAAGTGATGAGTAAGCAGATTGACCGCCGCGATTTCCTCAACATCATGAAGGCGGCCGGCTTCGGCGGGCTGGCGGCCTCGACCAGCGAGGTCTGGGGTCTGGAGGCGATCAAGAATCCGCTCGCCACTTATCCCGATCGAGGCTGGGAGCGGGTGTACCGCGATCTCTGGAAGTACGACTCCGTCTACACGTTCACCTGCGCACCCAACGACACGCATAACTGCATTCTGAACGCCTATGTGCGTAACGGTGTCGTGGTGCGCATCGGGCCGTCGATGAAATACGGGGAAGCCACGGATTTGTTGGGCAACAAGGTCAGCCATCGCTGGGATCCGCGTGTCTGCCAGAAGGGCCTGGCGCTCACGCGCCGCTTCTATGGGGACCGCCGGGTGATGGGCTGCATGATCCGCAAGGGATACAAAGAGTGGTTCGACGCCGGGTTCCCGCGGGAAAGCAACGGACTGCCTCCGACGAAGTACTTCAACCGCGGGCGCGATGAGTGGCTGCGCATCACGCACGACGAAGGAGCGAAGATCGCCGCTGCCGTATTGAAGAACGTCGCGGAGACCTATAGCGGGGAGGAAGGCAAGCGGCGGCTGAAGGAACAGCACTACGACGAGGCCTGCATCGAAGCGACACAAGGCGCGGGTGTTCAGACCATGAAGTTTCGCGGAGGCATGCCGCTGCTGGGCATCACGCGCGTCTTCGGTATGTACCGGTTGGCGAACTCGATGGCGCTGCTCGACGCCAAGGTGCGCAATGTCGGTCCGGACAAAGCGATGGGGGCGAAGGGCTTCGATAATTACTCGTGGCACACGGACCTGCCTCCAGGCCACCCGATGGTCACCGGCCAGCAGACGGTCGAGTTCGACCTCCACTCCGTCGACCACTGCAAGACGCTGATCGTCTGGGGCATGAACTGGATCACGACCAAAATGCCCGATGCCCACTGGCTCAC
Source organism: Bryobacterales bacterium (assembly GCA_016789925.1). Taxonomy (GTDB): domain Bacteria; phylum Acidobacteriota; class Terriglobia; order Bryobacterales; family Bryobacteraceae; genus JADLDI01. Next base: position 1,686 of record JAEUQD010000652.1, read on the forward strand.
CGAGGCTCGTTTAAAGGGCACGAAGGTAGTCGTGATCGCCTGCGAGTATTCGGCCACGGCTACGAAGGGCGACGACGTCATCGTAGTCCGCCCTGGAACCACACCCGCGCTGGCTCTTGGGCTGAGCAATGTGATCCTGCGCGAGAAGCTCTACGACGCGCAATACGTCAATCAGTGGACCGACCTGCCGGTGCTCGTGCGCATGGACACTTTGAAGTATCTGCGCGCCAAGGACGTGTTCGGCGGCGAAGTGGCCCAACTGAAGAACACCCGCGTGTTGGGCAAAGGGGAAAAGGAACCGCCGCCTATCCAGCACAACAAGTCGATCGTTACTGAAGAGATGCGCATGGAGTGGGGCGACTATGTCTGGTGGGACCAGAAGGCAAACGCGCCTAAGCCGCTCACGCGCGATATGGTGGGCAAGAACTCAGACATTCAGAACCCGCTGCTCGAAGGCGCCATCGAGGTCACGCTCGCCAACGGCAGTAAGGTGCGCTGCCGTCCCGCCTTCGACCTGGTGCGCGAATACGCCGCGCACTTCGACCCCAAGACCACCGAGGAGATCACCTGGGCGCCTGCCTCCGCCATCGAATCGCTGGCGCGGCACGTGGCCAAGGAGCCAGGCACGACGCTGATTGCCATCGGCATGGGTCCCAACCAGTTCTTCAACAGCGACAACAAGGATCGCGACACGATGCTACTGGCCGCCCTTACGGGCAACATCGGCAAGATCAGTGGCAACATCGGCTCCTACGCCGGCAACTATCGCGTGGCCCTCTTCAACGGCGCGCCGCAATGGATCAACGAGAATCCGTTCGACATCGAACTGGACCCCACCAAAAACGCCCGGCCCCGCCAGTATTGGAAGCCCGAATCGGCCCACTATTACAACCACGAAGATCATCCTCTGCGCGTCGGTAACAAGCTGCTTACGGGGAAAACGCACATTCCCACGCCGACCAAGACCATGTGGTTCGCGAATGCCAACTCGATCCTCGGCAACGTGAAGTGGCATTTCAATACCGTGGTTAACGTCCTGCCCCGCATCGAGATGGTGGCCGTGAACGAATGGTGGTGGAGTTCGTCCTGCGAGTGGGCCGACCTTGTCTTTGGCGTCGACGCCTGGTTTGAGTTGAAGCACCCGGACATGACTGCTTCGGTCACCAATCCGTTTCTAGTCACGTTTCCACGC
>JAEUQD010000688.1 GCA_016789925.1 Bryobacterales bacterium
CAAGGGCCGGCGAAGTTCGTGCTTGGCGGCTGGCAAACCAACGGCATCATCACCGCCCAGACCGGCGGGCCGCTTACGATCAGCAACGGTGTCGACATCTCGCGCACGGGCATCGGTCAGGACCGCGTCGACATCATCGGCAACCCCGCTATGGACGGCGGCCGCTCGCGGGGCGACCAGATCTTCCGCTGGTTCAACACCGCCGCTTTTGCTGAACCGGCAGCCGGCACATTCGGTAACATCGGCCGCAACACGCTCCGCGGTCCCGGGATGTTCACCGTCGACTTCTCCGCCTTTAAGTCCTTCCAGATGCCCTGGTCCGAAGGCCACAAACTTGAGTTCCGCGGCGAGTTCTTTAACCTCCTGAACCGGCCCAATTTGGGCAACCCCAACACCGCGCGCATTAACGCTCTGTTCGGCCGTATCACCTCCGCCGGCGAACCGCGCATCGTGCAGCTTGGCCTGCGTTATGCGTTCTAGCTGGCTGCTGCTGGCTGCGGCCGGCCTCGTTTGGGCGCAGGCGGATGTACGCCGTTTGCGTCCCTTGTTTGAAGCCAACCTGATCGCGCCGGAGGTGGTCCAATATCAACTCCAGCGGCACCTGAAGCCGCGCGTGCCGAAGCTCACTGAACCGCGGGACAGTGCCGCCTGGACACGGGAATCGCAGCGGCTGCGGCGCGACATCCTCGACAACATCGTGTTCCACGGCTGGCCCCCGGAGTGGGTCAATGCGCCGCCGCGGTTTGAGGATGCGGGCACGATTGAAGGCAAGGGTTACCGGATCCGCAAGCTGCGGTATGAGATCGTGCCCGGATTGTGGAGCAGCGCGCTGCTGTACGAACCGGCCCAGCCGGCGGGCGCGCGTGCGCCGGGCATCCTGAACGTGAACGGTCACGTGGGGCCGCCTGGCAAAGCCGTCGAGTACAAACAGAAGCGGTGCATCAACCAGGCGCTCCAGGGGATTTATTCGCTTAATCTCGAATGGCTGTCGTTTGGCGAACTGGGCCAACCGCACAATGTCCACTGGTTCGGCGCGCATCTGGACCTGGCCGGGGCCAACGGGGTCGGTCTGTTCTATCTGGCGATGCGGAAGGGGCTCGACTATCTCGCCCAACACCCTAAGGTGGACCCGCAACGGCTAGGCGTGACCGGGCTGTCGGGAGGCGGGTGGCAAACCATCGTCCTCAGCGCGCTGGATGAGCGGGTGGCCGTCTCGGTGCCTGTCGCCGGCTATTCCGCAGTTACGGCGCGTCTGGAACGTCCGGGCGACATCGGCGATATCGAACAAAATCCGACGGACTTTCTGGTGGGACGTGACTATTCGCATCTGACTGCCATGCGGACGCCCAAGCCGACTCTGCTGATCTACAACGGCGAGGACGATTGCTGCTTTCGCGCGGCGCTGGTGAAGAACGACATCTTCGACCGGGTTCAGCCCTTCTACGCCCTCTTCAACGCCCGCGACCGTTTCCAGTGGCACGAGAACGCCGACCCGGGCGACCATAACTACCAACTCGACAACCGGCAACAGTCGTACCGCTTCTTCGCCCGGCATTTCAACCTGCCCGCGGTGGAGAAGGAGACGGCGGTGGACGCGGAGGTCCGCACGGTGGACCAACTGCGGGTCGGGCTGCCGGACGGGAACCTGACGATTCTCGGGGTGGCGAAGGCGATCGCCGGGCGGCGCACGGCCGGGCAGGCGACGCGCGCGCGATTGGGAGAGGTGCTCCGTTATCAGGAGGTGACGCTCGGCCATGCTTGGGCTTCGGGTAACACCAAGAGTAAGGGCGTGGAGACACGCTCCTACCGGTTTGACTTTGGCAACGGGCTGAGCGCCACGGGCGTCTGGGCCCGATCGCTGTCAGCGGCCGAACGCGCTCCGGCCACGATTCTGCTCCACGACGCGGGCCGCGCCGCGCTCGTGGACGCGGCGTTTGAACGGATCAATCGCGGCGAGCGTGTGCTTGCGGCCAATCTGTTGTTCAGCGGCGACATGATCCCCAAGCCGGTCCCGCCGTCGGGGTTCTCACAGCTCATCGCGACGATGGGCGAACGTCCGCTGGGGTTACAGGTGGCGCAACTCATCGCTCTGGCGCGGTGGATGGGAGAGAGGGTTCGGATTGAGGCCACCGGCATCCGGAACACGACCGCCGCTCTTGCCGCTGCCGGCCTCGCGCCAAACCTCTTCGCCGATGTTGTCACGAACGAGGCCTTGAGCAGCCTCCAGGATGTGCTCGACAAACCGGTGGAGTACCGGCACGCGCCGGAGTTGTTCTGCCTCGACCTGTACCGCTACTTCGACATCACGGACCTACGGGCGCTCGGCAAAGACTAAGCTTGAATTCTAGTTGAGTGTGGGGGTGAAGAAGCTATTGACCGGGGGCGGCGCCGGCATGTTTCGGAGGCCCAGGTAGAGGATGTCGTTCAACTCGGCGTCGTCGATCTCGTCGGCTTCGCTGAAATCCAGCCGCGCGGATCGTCGGGCCAGAGGTGTGTTGCCCGGATTCTTCTCCGTCAGCGACACCAGGGGTGTCGCGGCGGTGAACGGGGTCAGGTCGGGCTTTTCGGTAAAGGCGGTCCACATGGGGGTCGCCGCGGCGTCGAAGTGAGTGAGCGGCTGCAGCCCGAGAATCAGGCCCATCGTCCGCAGCATGGAGACCGTATTGTAGAAAGAACTGTCCACCACCTTGCGCTTCGCATAGGGCGAAATCACGAACGCGATGGAGCGGTGGCTGTCGACATGATCGGGTCCCGATTGTGCGTCATCCTCGAGGACAAAGATGGCCGTGTCTTTCCAGAAACGGCTCTTGGAGACGGCCTCGACCAGTTGCCCGAGCGCCAGATCGTTGTCCGCGAACATGGCGCGCGGCGTGGGCGCGCCTGCTTTCAACCCCGCCGTATGATCGTTGCCCAAGCGCATAACAATCAACCGCGGCATTTCGCCTTTGGCCTCGAACTCCTTCAAGTCGTCGAGAAAGAACCGCATCCGCTCGTAGTCCGGATAATTGACATCGAAGCCGCGGAACAGGCGGTTGGTCACGGCGAGCAGTTGTTTGCTCTCGGCGTCGATCACCTGGTCCTCGCCGGTCTTGGCTTCGGTCCGGGTTTTGGTGAGCCAGCCGTAGTTCCGGACGGGAATTCCAGCCTGGAAGGCGCGGGTCCAAAGATAACCGCCATGGGGGCGCGATGCGTCTTCGGTGTGGTTGTGCGGCGGACGGCCCCAGTACAGGCTCATTTTGGCGTCACGGCCTCCGTACATGTTGGGCCAGATCTTGTTCGTCAGATCCGGCGCGATAGCGCCCGACGACCAGTTATGCCCGTCCGCGCTGACGTCGCCGTTGACGTAGAAGTTGTCGAACAGCACAAACTCCCGCGCGAGCTTGCGGTGATTGATGGACGACTTCTCATCGAACAGCAGTAGCGACGGGTCGCCGTTGCCCTCCCTGAGATCGCCGAAGACTTGATCGTAGGTCCGGTTCTCCTTGACGACATAGATGACGTGTTTAATCGGAGAGGTCTGGCGGTGGCGTCCCGGGACAGGATTGCCGGAGGGGATTTCCGGGTTGTCCAGGCGGGAGTCTTTGTACAGGGAGTTTTCCAGCACCGCCTTCGTATACTCGCCCAGCTTCGCGCCATCGAAAGGCGGCACCAGAGAGTATCCGCCAATCTGGATCGCGCCCACGTACTGAATAGCGGCACGCTCGCCGGCGCTCATCCTGCGGCGGTCCAGCGTATCGTAGGGTCCGCGCGGATTCGGGAAACTGCGCAGGCCCTTCCCATTCAGCACCAGCAGCGAGGCATCCGGAAGAATCGCCGTCGCCGTTGGGTACCACCCTGTTGGGACGAAGCCCCTGACACTACTGCTTTTGCCCGTGACATCGATGACGGCAACCGCATTGGCATCGGAGCAGGCGACAAAGAGACTCCGCCCGTCGGGGCTGAGCGTCAGGCCGCCGGGTGTCATTCCAACAGGCTGGCGCGGTGTCAGCGCGACGCTGATCCGCTGGTCCACGCGCAAGGCTCCGTCGCGGCTGCGCGAGAGCGCGAAAACAAAGTTGGTGTGGGCGGCGGCGACGAACAGCCGCTGGCCTTGCCAGATCATGTCGGTGGTGTGCGCGCCGACGGCGACCTTCTGGAGGATGGTTCCGTCGCGCAGGTCATGGCGGGCCACCTCGCCATCGGACCAACTGGTAACAAGCAGTTCGGACCGGTTGGGATCCTGCAAGAGCTTGTAAGGCATGCGCACGGATTTCCAGCGGCCAAGCAGTTTGCCGGAAGAGTGGTCGAGCAGAGCGATTTCGTTCTTTTGGATATCGGCCGCGTACAGGATCTTTCGGTCGGCTGACAGCATCAGGTCGCCGATGAAGCTCTCGCCGGGCTTTACCGGCCCGGCATTCGCGGGATGGGATGTTGTCATCTCCAGACGATCACCGCGGAGGGCGAACTCGTGTACAGCGCCAGTGCTGCCTCCGCCGACGAAGACCCGTTCTCCATCGACCGCCAGTCCGAGAAAGGCGTCCTTCATCTCCGCACGGGCAAGTACGTTGCCACTTGCCGCGTCCATCAGGCTGACCGCGGGCGTGCGGTTGCCGGTCTGCAGGACCAGGATGGACTTGCCGCCGGGCTGAACCCGGACAGCGATGGGCAGCGTCTCAAGCGGAACCTGTTTCCCGGCGGGACGGATCTTCCAGCCACTGGGAAGCAGATATCCCCCGCCCGCCATCGGCCCGGTCACCTGGGCCGC
>JAEUQD010000742.1 GCA_016789925.1 Bryobacterales bacterium
CCGGCCATTGACTTCATGCTCAAGACGTTCGATGTCACCAAGGCCACGCCGACGGTGACGCGTCTGTTTCTGGGGCAACGGATCGAGTGCGCGGAGTGCCACAACCATCCGCTGGAGAATCTGACGCAGGACGACTACTACGGGATGGCGGCGACGCTGGCGCGCATCCGCGTGAAGCACGGCTACGGGCAGTACAGGCGCGTTTGGTACGACGCGCGGGATGGCGAAGTGCTGCATCCGGTGACGAAGAAGCCAGTGGCGCCACGGTTCCTGGACGGTACCGAGCCGGCGCAAGCGGACAGGCGGCAGGCGCTGGCCGCTTGGGTGACGGAAGCGCAAAAGATGCAGTTTGCGCGGGCGACGGTGAACCGGATTTGGGCCGAGTATTTCACGCTTGGGATTGTGGACCCACCGGACGATTTCCGGTCGACGAACCGGCCGACGCATCCGGAGTTGCTGGACCGGCTGGCAACGTACTTCATCGACAGCGGGTTCCGGTTCAAGGCGTTGCACCGTCTGATCCTGAATTCGCGGACCTATCAACTGGCGTCACATACTGCGGAGCGTCCCGGTACGGGCGACACGCTGGAGCGGTTGCTGCTGGCACGCTACCAGCCGCGCAAACTGCCGGCCGAGGTGCTACTGGACAGCATTGTGCAGGTGACCGGTGTGCCCCAGCCGTTTGGCGAGTATCCGGCCGGAACGTCGCCGAAGGAACTGGTAGCAGGGATCGGCGCACCGTATTTCCTGACGACGTTCGGGCTGCCGCGCCGCGACGTGATGGAGCGGCGGGCGGAAGCGCCGTCGCTGGCGCAGGCTTTGCATTTAATGAACAGCGATGTGCTGCGTGAAAAGGTGGAGCGGGAGGATAACGTTTTGGGGCGGTTGCTGGCGGCGCACGGGGAGGATAAGCCGGTTGTGGAGGAACTGTACCTGCGCTCTTACGCACGAACGCCAACGCCAGGGCAGTGGGACAAAGTACAGTCGTACCTGGCGGCGGAAATGGAGGCTGGGCGCACGCGGCGGCGCGCCTTTGAGAACCTTCTCTGGGTGATCCTGAATTCCAAGGAGTTTCAACTGAACCAATGAAGCGGCGAGACCTTTTGAAAGTGGGCGGCGCTGTCTTTGGCGGATTGACGCTGCCCGGTGTGTTGCGGGCGGACAGGCGAGGGATTTCGTGCGTTATCTTCTTTCAGAGCGGCGGGGCGTGCCAGCACGATTCGTTCGACCCGAAGCCGGAAGCGCCGCGCGAGATTCGCGGCGGGTTCTCGACGATTCCAACGGCAGTGCCGGGCGTGCATTTCTCCGAACTGTTGCCGCGGTGCGCGAAGGCGCTGCCGCGCTATTCGGTGATCCGGTCGATGTATTCGCGCGAGGCGATTCACGAGAAGGCGAAGCAGTACATTTTTTCGGGGTCGCGGCCGAACAACGCGTTCAAGCATCCGGTGTACGGGTCGGTGATCGCGAAGGAATTGGGCGCGGCTAACGGGTTGCCGCCGTTTGTCGTGATTCCGTCGAAGGACATCTGTGCCGATTCCGGCTTTCTGGGCGCGGCTTACGATCCGTTCATTACGGGCGATCCGAACCGCAAGAACTTTTCGGTGCAGGATCTGACGCTTCCGCTGGGCGTCGGTATGGAAGAAGCGCAGGGACGCGCGCGCTTGTTGGCGGCGCTCGACGACGACATCCGGGCGGTGGAGAAGTCGAAGCTGATTGAAGGGATGGACTACTTCTATCAGAAGGCTTTTGACCTGGTGTCGTCGCCGGAAGCGAAGAAGGCGTTCGACCTGGGTGCGGAGAAGGATAAGCTTCGCGATGAGTATGGACGGAATACTGCGGGGCAAGGCGCGCTGCTGGCGCGGCGGTTGGTGGAAGCGGGTGTGCGGCTGGTGACGATTTTTCACGGCGGCTACGACACGCATATCGGCAACGACGCAACGAACAAGACGCTGTATCCGGTGTTCGATCAGGCGTTCACGACGCTGCTGGAAGATCTGCACCAGCGCGGAATGCTCGAAACGACGCTGGTGCTCGCCATCGGAGAGTTCGGGCGTACGCCGAAGATCAACCATTCGGCGGGACGCGACCACTGGCCGGGTTCGTTCTCGATTGCGGCGGCAGGCGCGGGGATC
>JAEUQD010000765.1 GCA_016789925.1 Bryobacterales bacterium
AGGACCACAAGTCTGTCAATGCCGCGGAACTGGAACTGATCCGTGAAGGCGGGTCCCCACCGCCGGCCCACGGCGAGAAGGTGCCCTGGCGCGCCATCTTGCTCCACCGAGACCTGCTCATGCTTTGCGCCAGCTATTTTGCTTCGGGCTTCGGGTTTCAGTTCTTCGTCACCTGGCTGCCCACCTACCTCACCAAGGAGCACGGCCAGAGCCTGACGCGCTCGGGCCTATATTCGTCGCTGCCGCTGCTGGCCGGGGCGGCGGGCTGCTTGTTTGGAGGCGTGCTGGCCGACTGGATCACGCGCCGCACCGGCAGCCTGCTGTGGGGCCGCCGCACCATCGGCGTGGGCGGATTCCTGCTGGGGGCGGCGGGATTCGTATTTGCGATTTCGGCCCGATCGCCCGAAGCGGCGATTGCCGCGCTGGTGCTGGCCTCGGGTGCGCACGACATGATCCTGCCCGTGCTGTGGGCCACCTGCACGGACTTGGGCGGACGCTTCGGCGGCACCGCCTCCGGCTGGGTGAACCTGGCTTCGAGCATTTCCGGGATGGCCGCTCCGCTGGCCTCGGCCTGGCTGGCCAGCGTCTTCGGGTCGTTCCACGCCGTTTTCTATGTTGCCGCCGGACTCTACCTGATGGGCAGCGTTCTGTGGCTGATCATCGACCCGCGGAAGCGGGCTGTTTTCTAAGGAGCGCACACCGTGCCCAAAATCCCTTACCTCTACCAGCACCACACCTGGGTCGAACTGGGCGAGATCGCCAGACAGGAGCCCGTCGTTGTGCTGCCCATCGGCAGCGTTGAGGACCACGGTCCCCACCTTCCCCTGGATGTCGATAATTTTCTGATCTGGTCGATTTGCGAGGAAGCGGCCAAGCGCGCCGGGGGCGATATTCTGCTGATGCCGATCATCCCGTTCGGGTTCGAGACGCATCACATGGATTTCCCCGGCACCATCGACATCCAGATGGAGCACCTGCTGCATTTCGTGCTGGACGTCACCAAGAGCGTGGCGCATCATGGCTTCCGGCGCATCCTGATCGCCGATGGCCACGGGTCGAATATGCCCATCCTCGAACTGGTGGCCCGCCGCACGATTCTCGAGACGAAGGCGCTCTGCGCGGCTTTCCTCTGGCCGTCGCTGGCGCTGGGCGAGATCAGGCAGATTCGCGAATCCGGGCGCAGCGGCATGTCGCACGCCTGCGAGTTGGAAACGTCGCTCTATCTATATCTGGACGGCGAGCGCGTGCAAATGGACAAGGCGCGCAAGGAAACGAATCAGCCCCCGTCAGACTACATCTGGAACGACCTGTTGAATCCGGGGCCAATCCGCATGATGGACTGGTGGACGTGCTTTTCCAAGTCGGGTATCAACGGCGACCCGACTCTGGCTACCGCGGCCAAAGGAAAGATCGTCTTCGAAGCCGTGGTGGAGAACTTCGTGAAGTTCGCGCGGGAGTTCAAGGCCCGGCCCGACGGCCAGCGGACCGACTGGCACAAGGAGCAGTGGCCGGGTTAGAGTCCCCGGCCACGCACTCCGGGAGTGCTCACGGGTTGCCCTGCCCCGAAAGGAGAGTGAGCCGATAGCTCACGCCGGGCGCCTGGGGCTGCCGTCTGAAGAGCAGTCGCGTCATCATGCTCTGGCCGGGACGAAGGACGCCATTCGTAAGAAACACCCGCAGATAGGGATCCCCGGTGCTTGTGGTGCCGCTGGCGTTCTCCATCCTGGCCTGGTCAGAGAGGCCTCCAGCGATCAAAAGGAGGTGGGTGTCTACGATGGACGACCCGTTGTTCGTGATCGTGTAGACGTCCTCCTGCCGTCCGCCGCCTAAGGGGTTGGACTCGACTCGCACAACGTCCAGGCGCCCGGTTACGTCGAGAAACTCGAGGCCCATGTCGCGCCGCGACAGGCTGTCGTCGTTCGAGCGGGGACGGCCGCTCGGCATCCGTCCGTCGCGGGCGCCCAGAGCGGCGAGGTCCGGACGGAAGGCCGAGTACGTGAGGTCTCGCTCGTTCGGCTCCAGCGTGTTTGTCGTCGAGTTCGGATCGAAGCGCACGAACGCCGGATCGTAAAGTCCGTTCTCGAGAAAATCGGTGAGGTCATCCACCTGAGTCTCGTCGAGATGCAGGCCCCGGGGCGAGCCAGGCCCGCGCGGGTGTGTGAAGCGGGGCGTCAGGGTGCCCGCCGCGGCGGCGACTTCATCCTGCGGCACGCCTCGGTTGAAATACTGCACTACGTCTCTCACGCTCGTGAACGACCCGTTATGAAAAAAGAACTTGCCGTCCTTGAGCTGCCGCAACGTCAAGACGCGGAACTTGAAGGCGTCGTCGGCGCGGGCCGTGATCTCTCTTCGTCCGTCGTCGCGGAAGTTGGGGTCGCTTCGCGCCAGGACATTCAGTGCCTGGAGCGGGTGGTCGGCGAGCCCGAGGTTATAGAAGTTCTCTTCGACGAACTGTCCGGCCCCGGCCACGTCAGGGTCGTCAACCTGCTTGTTGAGCATCGGACCGCTATGGCAGGAGTAACAGCCCGCGCCCCCCTCCCTCGCGGCGGTGAAGAAGAGCCTCGCCCCACGCCGCTGGCTAACCGTGAGGGCGCCGTTCTCACCGGCCAGGAACCGGTCCCATGGCGTGTTCCGGGTCACCGCGGTTCGCAGGAAAGTGGCGGTTGCCCGCAGGACCGTCAGGTCGTTGATCAGAATGTTCAAGTCGCCTCCCGCGGCGTCGGATTGCGCCGCCTCGTCGGGAAACGCGTCCCGGAAAAGTTTCCGGTAGGCCGGGATCTTTTGGAGTTCGGCGGACTGCAAGTCCAGCATCCGGTGAGCGTCAAGCAACAGCAGCGCGACACTTTCCACGGCTGTAAACCCGAACGGGTTGAGGCCGCCGGGCGACGAGTCGGGCTCGCCTGCGAACCCGCCCAGCAGCAGACGGTTGTTGAAGCCGGCTCCAATCACCGAAGGGGAATTTCTCCCTACGCTGTCCAGCGCGTCCAACCGGCCGGTTCGTAACAGGCGGCCCGGCGGCGGCAGCTTCCGTCCTCGCGCCGGACTGGCGACCGCCAACTCGTAGACGTCGGTAAGCGTGGGAAGTTCGTCCACTAATGAGTCGCCGGGAAATCGAGGAATGGACCGCAACAGCGGAAGGTCGGGCCGGGGACGCCGCCGCGGGATGAAATTCCCCGAGGCATCCGTGTAGCCCCGGCCCTCGCCGCCCACGGCGAAGTTGAGCAGTGTCCCGGCCTTGCCCGCGGCCTCGCCCATGTGACAGCTACCGCAGGAGGCGGTCTGCCTTGTGACGAGGGCGCCCCCGAACTCCGGCAGAATACGCGCCGTCCGGACCGGATCGAAGAAGAGCATCTTCCCGAGGTAGCGCTTCGCCTCGGTCGTTTGGAAGAGCGGGTCCGGCCTGCCGTTGGCCAGGCGCGGTTGGGGAAGGTCGGCATCATTTGCCGGCACCCGCAGTTTGTCGATTCCGCCCACCTGCTCGCCGATGAACTGCCGCAATTGGGTGGGGCTGTCGCCCTGGGCGGCGGCCACTCCTGACAACATAGACACAAGCACCAGCGCGAGTGCTCCCCTTCGTGCAGCGCCGTTCTGGAAGAAATTTCGGCCAGCAGATTCAGACGCCGGAGCGGCTCCTGGTCGATTGGCGGGCACTCCACAATGCCCCTGCGGTTTGCTTTGCATGTTTGTACGCCTCCAGAGATTC
>JAEUQD010000789.1 GCA_016789925.1 Bryobacterales bacterium
TGAGTGGCGGCCATCGTGCTAACTCACCTTCGGAGGATCGATCAGGAGATCCGGGACGACTTTCGCGCCGGTGACGGTGACGTCGGAGGGGGTTTCGAGGCGGCCTCCGTGGGGATACTGGATCCGGCTGTGATCGAGCCCTAACTGGTGGAGGACGGTCGCGATCATGTTGGGCACGGGAACGCGGTCGACGACGGCCTTGTAGCCGAACTCGTCAGTTTCACCATAGATGAGCCCTTTCTTGAAGCCACCGCCGGCAAACCAGAGAGTGAACGCGTTGCGGTTGTGGTCGCGGCCATCGCCGTTCTGGGTCGTGGGAAGGCGGCCGAACTCGCCGGCCCACATGACGATCGTGCTATCGAGCAGACCGCGGCTCTTGAGGTCGTGAATGAGAGCGGCGGAGCCCTGGTCGGTTTCGGTGGCGATCTTGTGCATGTCCTGTTTGATGCGGTTGTGATGGTCCCATGGCTGCCCGGGGCTGGTGGTGACCTGGACGAAGCGGACGCCCTTTTCAACGAGACGGCGTGCCATCAGACAGCGCAATCCGTAAGGGCCGGCGACCGGGTGGTCAATGCCATAGAGTTTCTTCGTGGCGGCCGATTCTTTGGAGAGGTCGAGCACGTCGCCGGCGGCGAGTTGCATGCGGGCGGCGAGTTCGAAGTTGCGAATGCGCGCTTCGAGTTCGGATTCGCCCGGATGGTCGCGCAGATGGCCTTCGTTGAGCTTGGAGAGGAATTGAAGGCTGGATTTCTGCGCGCCATCGGGAAGGGGTTCGGGCGGAGCCAGGTGGTGGACGGGGGCTCCCTTCATGCTGAACTCGACGCCCTGGTAGAGGGCGGGCAGATACCCGTTGGCCCAGAGTTGCTTGCCGCCGATGGTGTAGCCTTTCGGGTCGCGGAGGACGACGTAGGCCGGCAGGCTCTGGTTTTCGGTGCCCAGCGCATAGCTGATCCAGGCGCCCATTACGGGGCGCCCCGGAAAGATTTTGCACGTGAGCAGCATGTTGAGGCCTTCCAGGTGATTGTTGTGCTCGGTGTGCATCGACCGGATGAAGCACAGGTCGTCCACAATGCCGGCGGTGTGCGGCAGCATTTCGGAGATATCCATGCCGCACTGGCCGTGTTTCTTGAAGGTGAACGGCGAAGCCAGGAGGACATTGACGTTGTTGGGCTGATGAATTTCGACGCCGCCGGGAAGCGGTTGACCGGCGCGGCGCTGGAGTTCGGGCTTGGGGTCAAAGAGGTCCATCTGGCTGGGTCCGCCGTTCTGCACCAGTTGGATAATCGCTTTGGCCTTGGCGGGAAAATGAGTGGCCCGGGCGGTGAGATCGTTATGAATGAGCGGCCTTGACGACGGCGCGCCGCGCAACAGGTCAGCGAGCACCATGCTGCCAAAGCCCAAACAAGTCCGCTCCAATAATCGGCGTCGAGAGATGCCTGCCGCGTCAAGATAGTTTTCTGCCAAGATGCACTCCTGCTTCAGCCCCGAAGAGCCCAACTTGCCTCAGTATTTCACTTTTTAGGGCGAGGGTTTTATTTGGGCTGCGGAACGATGCGCAGGTAAGGTTTGGGGGCCTTCCAGCCATCGGGATATTTCTGCCGGGCTTCGTCGTCGGAGACCGCGGGGAGAATGATGACGTCGTCGCCCTGCTGCCAATTCACCGGGGTGGCTACCTTGTGGGCCGCAGTGAGTTGAATGGAGTCGAGGACGCGGAGCACTTCGTTGAAGTTGCGGCCGGTGCTCATCGGGTAGGCCAACAACAACTTGATCTTCTTGTCGGGACCGATGACGAAGACGGTGCGGACGGTGGCGTTGTTGGCTGCTGTACGCCCCTCGGAGGTGGTTCCGGCGTCGGCCGGGAGCATGCCGTAGAGCTTGGCTACGTGGAGTTCGGGGTCGCCAATCATGGGGTAGGTGACGGCGTGGCCTTGCGTTTCTTCGATGTCGGCGGCCCACTTGCCGTGGCTGCTGACCGGGTCGACACTGAGGCCGATGATTCTGCAGTTGCGCTTGGCGAACTCGTCCGCAAGGCCGGCCATGTAGCCGAGTTCGGTGGTGCAAACCGGTGTGAAGTCCTTGGGGTGCGAGAAGAGAATGGCCCAACCGTCGCCAATCCACTCGTGAAATCGGATAGTGCCTTGGGTGGTCTCGGCGGTGAAGTCAGGAGCTTCGTCGTTGATGCGAAGGTTCATTGGGTGGGGGTCCTTTCTTGTGGATTTATGCTACGGGCTTTTGAACGTTGGGTCAAGTAGAGTGTTTCCTGCGAGGTGGCGGTTAGACTCGCTACAATCGAAGCGCATCGGATAGAGCATGCGGATTGCGTTGACAGGGGCGATTGCGGGTTTGTTGTTTGTGGGGTTGGCGACCTACGTAGCGACGTGTTTGCTGATGGCGGTGTTTGACCTCACGTTGAACAGGAGCCGGGACGCGGGGGGGATTGTGCGACGGGCGTTGGGGAGCCGGGCTAGTTTGATCGTCGCGTCAGTGGCGGCGTTCTTTGGGGCGGTGGGGGGCGCGGTGGTGTGGACGTTTAAGCGCTAACGGGGATGCCACGGGCGCGGAGGTCGGCGAGCAACTTGTCGTAGCCGAGGAACTGTTCCGCGTCGATACCGGCCTGGCGCGCGCCTTCGACGTAGGCGGGCACGTCGTCGGTGAAAAAGCATTCGGCGGGCTCGCAGTGGGCGTGTTTGACAGCTTCGGCGTAGATCACGGGGGAAGGTTTCATTGCGCCCACCTTGTAGGAAAGCACCCAGTGGTCAAAATGCTCGAGTAGGCGATAGCGCTCGGCCAGAAGATCGAAGTGGAGTTCGTTGGTATTGGAGAGCAGGACCAGGCGGTAGTTTTGCTTGAGGTCCAGTAGAAGCGACTCGGGGACGAGGGTGTGGGGGTCGAAGATGGAGAACCAGAGGTCGCGGAACTCCTCGAAAGTCAGATTGAGCTTGAGGGCGGCGGTGAGGCGCTGGACGAATTCGCGCGAATGCATGTGGCCGCTTTCGAAGGCGGGAACGATGTCGGCTGCACCGATTTGGGCGCGGATGGCGTCGGGCTCCAAGCCGCAGAGGGCTTTGAGTTTGGCGTAGGCCCGGTTGAAGTCGAAGGGGACGATGACGCCGCCGAGGTCGAAGATCACAGTCTTGATCATGCGCAGACTTCTATCGTAAACGACCTGCGCGATTTCACTCGCGAATTCCGCGTTAGTCGGTGGATGGCACGAAAACTCCGAATGATGGCGGTGCTGGCGCATCCCGACGACGAGTCGCTGGGGTTGGGAGGAACGCTGGCGCGCTATGCGCGGGAAGGAGTGGAGACCTTCGTGGTGACGGCGACGCGCGGGGAGCGCGGGCGGAATGGGACGTCGCGAGACAGTTCGCCGGAAGAACTGGGTGCGCTGCGGGAAGCGGAACTGCGGGCGGCGTGCTCGGTACTGGGGGTGTCGGAGGTCCGGTTGCTCGGTTATCCGGATGGTGGACTGGCGCAGGTGGATGCTGGAGAAGCCACGGCGCGGATCGCGTCGGAGATTCGCCGCGTGAAGCCTGATGTGGTGGTGACGTTCGGACCCGAAGGCGCCTACGGTCACCCCGATCATATCGCCATCTCGCAGTTGGCGACGGCGGCCGCCGTGCGGGCGGCCGCGAGGTCCCAGCCGGTGTCCAAACTCTATTACATGGCCTGGACCAAGGAGAAATGGGACGCCTACCAGGCGGCACTGAAGAAGCTGGTGTCGAAGGTGGATGGCGTGGAGCGGGAGGCGACGCCGTGGGCGGAGTGGGCAATCACGACGGTAGTGGATACAGAGCGCTACTGGCCGGAAGTTTGGCGGGCCGTGTCGTGCCACGAGACGCAGATGTCGATCTACCGGAACCTGGCGCAACTGCCGGAGGAGCATCACCGGGGGCTCTGGGGGTCGCAGGAGTTTTATCGGGCGTTCAGCCTGGTGAATGGTGGACGCACGCGGGAGACCGACTTGTTCGAGGGTGTTCACGAGGGGTAGGGACAATAGGAAGATGCAACCAGACAAGCGGAGGGCAGCGTTCGAACTCTCTCCGGAAGAGTTTCGTCAGATCGGGCACGGGCTGGTGGACCAGTTGGCCGATTTCCTGGAACGCCTGCCCAGCCTGCCGGTGACTCCGGGGGAATCGCCGGCGGAAGTGAAACAGGTGATTGCGAGTGAGCGGAGTTTGCCGGAGTCAGGAAGAGATCCTTTGCCGCTGGCGCGCGAGGCGGCGGAACTGCTGATGGCGCATTCGTTGTTTAACGGACATCCTCGATTCTTTGGCTACGTGACATCGAGTCCCGCGCCTATCGGGGTGTTTGGCGATCTGATCGCGGCCATGATCAACAGCAACGTGGGCGCCTGGAACCTCGCTCCGGCGGCCACCGAGATTGAAGCGCAGACAGTTCGCTGGATCGCTGAGTTGATGGGCTATCCGGCGGATTGCGGCGGGTTGCTGGTGAGCGGCGGCAACATGGCGAACTTCGTGGGGTTCCTGGCGGGGCGGGCCGCGAAAGCGGGCCAGCAGGTGCGGACCGCGGGCGTACGGGCATTGGACAAGCCTTTGCGGTGTTACTGCTCGGCGGGGACGCACACGTGGATTCAGAAAGCAGCGGACATGTCGGGGCTGGGGACGGATGCCATTCGCTGGGTTGCGTGCGACAGCCGCCAGCGCATCGATCTGGAAGCGCTACGCGCGCAGGTAGAGCGGGACCGCAACGACGGAGAGCACCCGTTTCTGGTGGCCGGGACAGCCGGATCGGTAAGCACGGGCGCGGTGGACCCGCTGGATGAGCTGGCCGCTTACTGCCGGGAGGAGGATCTGTGGTTTCACGTGGACGGCGCCTATGGCGGACTCGCCGCAGCGGTTCCGGGCACGCCGGCGGAGCTGCGGGGAATCGCGCTGGCCGATTCGGTGGCCGTGGATCCGCATAAGTGGCTGTATACGGCGCTGGAGGCGGGTTGCGTGTTAGTCAGGAGTCCGCAGCATTTGCGCGACGCCTTCTCGTATCACCCGCCCTACTACAGCTTCGATACGGAGGCAATCAATTACTTTGACGTGGGTCCGCAGAATTCGCGAGGGTTCCGCGCGCTGAAGATCTGGCTGGCGTTTCAACAGGCGGGCAGGGCGGGATGTGTGCAGGCGATGGCGGACGATATTGCGCTGTCGGAATACGCGTTCCGGTTGTTTGCGGAGCACCCGAATTTTGAAGCGGTGACACAGGGGTTGAGCATCTGCACGTTCCGGTACGTGCCAGCCGCGTTGCGGGCGGGCGTGGGGTCGGAAGAGACTGAAGCTGCTTTGAACCGTTTGAACCAGGAGTTGCTGAATCGGATTGAGACCAGTGGCGAGTTGTTCGTGTCGAATGCCGTGATGGACGGGAAGTTCCTGCTACGGATGTGCATCGTGAACTTTCGGACGTCGCGGAAGGATATTGAGGCGCTGCCGGGATTGATTGCAAGGATGGGTGCGGAACTTACTGTGTCTATTTAAGCTGCGACAACCGCGGAAAATTGGCGTACAGTTTGTTTAATCGGTATGCGAAAACTCACTGGCTGGGCTGTGGTCGTTTCCGGTTGGGCGCTGTGGGGCGCGGAGGCGGATGTGGGGTTGGGCAAGCGTCTGTACGAGTCGCAATGCTCGCTTTGCCATGGCGAAGACGGGCGCGGAGGGCGTGGTCCGTCGCTGGCGCAGCCACGGCTGAAACACGCTACGGACGAAGCGGCGCTGCGGACGGTGATCGCCTCAGGAATTGCGGGAACGGAAATGCCGGGGGCGTGGCAGTTATCGCCGCGGGAGGTCGCCTCGGTGGCCGCATACGTTTTGACCCTCGGCAAAGTGGCGGAAGAAAAACTGCGGGGCGACGCGGCACGTGGCCGGGGCGTGTATGAAAAGCAGGGCTGCGCGGGGTGTCATATCGTGGGGGGCGTGGGGTCGGGGTTCGGACCGGAACTCACCGATATCGGGGCGAGGAGAAGCGCGGCCTACCTGCGGGAAGCGGTAGTAAAGCCCGGAGCCTCGGCGCCCGAGGGGTTTCTCTGGATGGAGGCGACCACCGTGTCGGGCCACGGTGCGCGTGGCGTTCGCGTGAACGAAGACACGTTCACCCTCCAACTGAAGGACATGACGGGCAAGTTCTACACCTTTCGGAAGGGGGATCTCCAGGAATTGATGCGAATGGTGGGCGAGAGCCCGATGCCGGCATATGAAAAGCTGAGCCCGCGCGAGTTGGATGACCTGGTGAAATACCTGGCGGGCTTGCGGGGGCGGCCATGAGACATGTATGGATCGCGATGTGGATGACGACGCTGCCGGCGCAGGTCCCCTATGACCGGATTGAGCAGGCGCAGAAAGATCCGCAGAACTGGTTGACGTACTCGGGTAACTATGCGGGCCACCGGTATGCGCCGATGGGGCAGATTACGCCGGAAAACGCCGCGAATCTGAAAGTGAAGTGGATGTATCAGTTTCCAAACCGGCGCACGGCAGTGTCGCCGATTGTGGTGGACGGCGTGATGTACGTGACCGGTGTGCACTCGGCCGCGGCGTTGGATGCGCGCACGGGACGGGAGTTATGGAAGTGGGAGCGCCCGGTGCCGGCGGACTTGCAGACCATCGGGTTTGGGCGGACGAACCGGGGAGCGGCGATTCTTGGGGATACGCTATTTCTGGGGACTCTCGATGCGTACCTGGTTGCGTTGGACACGAAGTCGGGGATCGTGCGGTGGGAAACAAAGGTGGCGGATTACAAAGTGGGCTACTGCATTACGGTAGCGCCGCTGGCGCTGCGCGATAAGGTGCTGGTAGGAATTAGCGGGGGCGAAGCGGGCGTGCGGGGATTCGTGGATGCGTATGAGCCGCAGTCGGGCAAGCGAGCGTGGCGATTCTGGACGATTCCGGGTCCGGGAGAACCGGGGCACGAGACATGGACCGCTGAGAGTTGGAAGACCGGCGCGGGCGCGACGTGGGTGACCGGCGCGTACGATCCGGGGCTAAACCTGGTGTATTGGGGCATCGGCAATCCGGGTCCGGACTGGAACGGCGACAAGCGCCCTGGTGACAACCTCTATACATGCTCGTTTGTGGCGCTGGATGCGGATACTGGTACGAAGAAGTGGCATTTTCAGTTCACGCCCCACGACACGCACGACTGGGACGCAACGCATGTCCCGGTGCTGGTGGATGGCGAGGTCAACGGTGTGAAGCGAAAATTGGTGGTGAACGCGAATCGCAACGGGTTCTACTATGTGCTCGACAGGGTGACGGGAGAGTTTCTACTGGGGACACCGTATGCGAAGCAGACGTGGGCCGATGGCCTGGATGACAAAGGCAGGCCGATTTTGAAGCCAGGGATGGACCCGAGCGAACAGGGCACGCTGGTATGGCCAAGTCTGCAGGGCAGCACGAACTGGTTCAGCCCGTCCTATAGCCCGAAGACCGGACTGCTGTATGTACCGGTGCGGGAAATGGGCGCTGTGTACTATAAGCGCGAAGCGGAATACCGGGTGGGGACATTCTTTGCGGGCGGGGGCGAGCGGCCGCTGCGGGGCGACCAGGCTTCGGGCGCGGTGCGGGCGCTGGATCCGCTGACCGGCAAGCGACGCTGGGACTTCAAATTGCACCAGCCGACATGGGCAGGCGTGCTGTCGACGGCGGGGGGCGTCGTGTTCGGGGGCTCCGAGGAGGGCAACTTCTTCGCGCTGGATGCGATGACGGGTAAGCCGCTCTGGTATTTCTACGCGGGTGGGGCGATTGCGGCGAATCCTATTTCGTTCGGAATCGACGGAGAGCAGCGGATCGCAGTGGCGGCGGACCGGGTCTTATTGGTGTTTGGGCTGTGATCAGAGCGCGGTTGCCGTGAGACCGATCTTCTTGCGGAGGACGTTGAGACGCTTTTCGGGCGGAAGCGCAAGGCGTTTGCGGATGAGTTCAACCAGTGCTGTTTGGCTTTCCTTTCAGAGAGCGATCTGGCGGGGTCCCGGCTGCCGCTGCGATTTCATGGAGCGTCGCTCCGAGGGTAGCAAGCTCGGCGATAGTACGGCTGCATCAGTTGGCCGCCAAGAGCGATAGTGACGGCCTTGAGCTTGCGCATGGAATGCGGTGTGCGCCGGAACAGTAAATCGACATCCACGGTGGACACGGGCTCACCATGGAGAGCCGCTCCGATGTTGCCGATCAGGATGACTTCCGGTTTGTGATCGGCGAACGTGCGCGCCAGCAGGGCGAGAATCGGCTGAGCGTCCATTGCCTTCTAGAGGGTATTGGCGGGCGTCAGCGGCTTCTGGCGGATCTCCATGCAGCCGCGACCGGTGGGGAGGACCTTGCCGGCGTTGAGGCGGCAATCGGGGTCGAAGAGCATCTTGAAGGACTTGATGGCTTCGAGGGTGTCGGGCTCGAACTGGTGTTCCATCAGTTCCATCTTTTCCATGCCGACGCCATGTTCGCCGGTGATGGAACCGCCAGCGGCGATGCAGAATTCGAGGATGTCCTCGCCGGCTCTCTGGGCCTTTTCGAGGTCGCCAGGTTTGCGCTGGTCGAACAAAATGATGGGGTGGAGGTTGCCGTCGCCGGCGTGGAAGATGTTGGAGATGGTGAGTCCGTACTTCTCGCTGACCTGCCGGATGTGTTCGAGCGCCGGCGCGATTTTGGTGCGGGGAACAACGCCATCCTGCACGTAATAGAAGGGGGAGACGCGGCCCACCGCGCCGAAGGCGTTCTTACGGCCCTTCCAGAGGAGGTCGCGCTCCTCGGCGGAGCGGGCGACACGAAATTCCCGGGCGTTGCAGGAGAAGCAGGCTTCACGGACCTGTTCGACCTGTTCTTCCACCTGTTCGGTGAGGCCTTCGAGTTCGATGAGCAAG
>JAEUQD010000388.1 GCA_016789925.1 Bryobacterales bacterium
CGCCACCGCCAGCGCTCGACGATTCTGTGGAATCTGCCGGAGGCTCAGGGCCATGTGGTGAAGGTGGCGAATGGGGCGGGCCTCGCCCAGCGGCCGTTTTGAGTTTGCCTCCAGACGCTGTTCCCACAGGCAGAGGTGTCCGTCCTGCTCGGACAGAAAGTACAGCCACTGCCCATCCGCCGACCATTCCGCGTTCACCGCGGTGACCGTGCTCGCCGGCTGCCAGGCCGTCACCGGGATCTCACGATCGCCCTGGAACGGCGCGACAAAGCTCTGGTGCGGCTCCTCGTCCCGCTGTGCACTGAACAGGATCCAGCGCTGGTCCGGCGAGAACCGGGCATGGCGCAGTTTCATCGTGGGATGGCGCAGCACAGGCGTCCCCTGGCTGGCCCCGGCACGGTGCAGTACGATCCCCGAAGGGCGGTCGGCGCTCTCTGCAAGAACATACTTTGCGTCGCGCGAGAAGTCCGTTGGCCGGTTGACGTTGGGGAATTCCTGGATCGGGACGTCGCGAGCGTCCGTGATCCGCAGTGTTCCCCCGCGTTCAAAGTCATCGAGCGAGGCTATCCGTACGCCGTCGGCGCTGACCCGGCGCCAGGAGTTCAGAGGTTGGAACTCCTCCAGAGTATGGTCAACCCCGGTTTCCAGATCGTACAGCTTGACGGAACTTTGCCGTTCGCCCAATGTTACATACAGCAATCGTTTCCCATCCGCTGTCAGAGAGGGGAGCGACGATGCTCCGCGAGCGCGGGTCAGGGGACGTAGAGTATGGGTTCCATCGCGCGAGACGCTCCAAAAGTGCAGATCGCGCCGCATCGCGGAGTACGCCAATTCTCCTCGTGGCCCGCATGCCGGATCTACAGACTGATCCGATCCGGAATTCAGCACCTGTGGAACGCCCATGAACCGGCTCCGCTGCAGCGAGAAAGGCGCCGCCATCAATTCGACGCGTCTTCCCTGGTGCCGTTGAAGGACGATTCTCCCATCGGGAAGCCAGCATTGCGGCAGCATAGCGTGTTGCCGAAAAATGAAACCGCCGGCGCGATCCGGCGATGGTGCGCTCACCGGAACCGGAGCGCTTCCGTCCAGTTTCGCAATCCACCATGTGTCCTGGTCGTCTTGTCTCACGCGGCCGGAGAAGAGAATCTGCCTCCCATCCGGAGACCAGACCGGTGAATGGACGATCGGGAACTCCGCGTGAAACTCCTGTGGAGCCCCGCCTGACGCTGAAAGTAGATAGATCGTCATTGATTGACCGCGATTGCGAGTGCGCGGCGGAATCGTGGTGTAACTAATCCATCTCCCGTCAGGAGAAAATCGCGGGCGATAGCCGGCAGGTCCGATCCGCTCCTCCACCCCGCCACTTGCGGGGACCCGGTAGAGCCCACCGCCTTCGCGATCCGATCCGAACACCACCCATTTGCTGTCCGGCGAAAACGTGGGCGTGAAATCGTCGCTCTCGTCCGTGGTCAGCCGGAATGGGATTCCCATCGGGACCTTCTGCACCCAGATGTCCAGCCCAACTCCCCCATCACGGTTGGCGGCGTAAGCCAGCGTTTTGCCGTCCGGAGACAGTGCAGGTCCTAAGGCCAGGTTGGCGTCTTCGGTCACCAACTGAAATTGAGGCGGCGTTTCTTGAGCGCCGTACTTGACCCACGCCAGGCAGGCGGCCACCGCTGCCGCAATCGCGCCTGCCGCAAAGACCGGTCGCCAGTTCATCCTGCCCCTGAACGCTTCGAGCATGGATGACGGCTTCATCCGATCCAGCGCCGCCACCAGCGCATCCGCGTCCGCATAGCGGCTTTGCGCGTCTTTGTCCAGGCATCGCTCGATAAAGGCGCCTAACCGCACGGGCGCGATCCTGCGCCGTTCCGCCGCGCGGAAGTCACGCTCGCCCGTGGCCATCTCATACAACGTCGCGCCGAACGAGTAAACATCGGACCGTGGGTCCGCCGGCGCTCCCGCGACGCGCTCCGGCGCCAGATAATCCGCCGTGCCGCCCGAACAGCCAAAGTCCAGAATCTTGACTCGGCCGTTCTTGTCGATCATCAGATTGGCCGGTTTCAGATCTCCGTGGCTGATGCCACTCCGATGAGCCGCTGCCAGCCCGGCGGCCATCTGCCGCGCGACCGGAATCAGTTCCCGCGGAGGCAGTGGAGATCGTCGAAGCCGCTGTGCCGCGGTTTCCCCGTCGACGTATTCCATCACCGTGTATGTCACGTCGGAGTCGGAGGCGTGGCCCAGGATCTTCACGACGTTGGGATGATCCACCTCGGCCGTCCCGGTCGTTTCCGAGCCCAACTGGGAAGCGAAGATCTTTAGCGCCACAACCTGTCCGCTCTCGGTATCCCGCGCACGGTAGACAGTGCTCATGCCACCGCGCCCCAGAAACTCCTCTACGTGATACTTGCCGAGACTGCGATCGAGATAATATTCCGTCTCGAGGGCGCCCAGCACCTCCCGCATCGCCGCATACTGAGGGGTCGTCGTCGGGGCGCGCTCGTACGCGTCGATCAGCGACAGTACCTCCCGCCCCAGTTCTTCGTCGTCTCCACACTCCGTCCGGACGAAGTCCTGGCGCTGGTTCGGCAGCAACTCCAGCGCTTGTGAAACGAGGCTTTCCAAACGCTGCCAGCGCACCGGTGTCATGGGACGGCCAGTTCTCTCAGTAACCACGCGTGCGCGGTCACCCACCGGCGCTTCACCGTGGCCGGAGAAATATCAAGAACTGTGGCGGCCTCTTCGATCGTCAAGCCCCCAAACAATCTCAATTCCAGAACCCGGCTCGCCTCGGGACTGATCTTCTCCAGACGATTCATCGCGATGTCGATGGCCACAACATCCAGCAAGGCGTCGTTCGCGCGAGGTTCCGCGGCCCCTGCCCTTGCCGGAACCGGGTCAGCCCCTCGCTTCAAAGTCCGTCTCCGCCGCCCCGCCGTCGCCAGAATGCGCCGCATCACAAACGCCGCCGCGCCGAAAAACTCCGCTTTGCTCCGGAACTGTGCGAGTTTCCAGTTCCTCAGTTCGACATAGGTTTCGTGCACCAGCGCCGTAGGCTGCAGCGTCTGGTTGCTCTCTTTGCGCAGTAATTGTGAGGCCAGCCGCCGGAGTTCGTCATAGACAACCGGCACAAACTCCGATAGCTGGGACTCCCTGACGATACAGTTGTCCGCCATGCAGCCCCTCCTCGGTCGATAGATAGGCTCATAGTAACGCATTCGAGCGGACTTATTCGAGAGGTTAGACGACGGCTTTCTCCTGGTGTCGGTCGAAGACTTTGGCCAGGGCTTCGCAGACTTCGCCGACGGTGGCGTAGGCGCGGACGGCTTCCAGCAGAAAAGGCATCAGGTTGTCGCTGCGGTGGGCGGCTTCCTGGAGATTGTCGAGAGCGCGGCGGACGGCGTCGTTGTTGCGGCGTTGGCGGAGGCGTTCGAGTTTTTCCTGCTGGCGCTGGGCGGCGGTTTCGTCGATGCGGAGGAGTTCGATGTCGGGTTCTTGGTCGCGGGTGAAGGCGGTGACCCCGACCACGGTGCGGGCGCCGGATTCCAGTTCGCGCTGGTAGCGG
The DNA here is from genome assembly GCA_016789925.1 of Bryobacterales bacterium. GTDB lineage: Bacteria > Acidobacteriota > Terriglobia > Bryobacterales > Bryobacteraceae > JADLDI01. The sequence continues at coordinate 3,566 of JAEUQD010000388.1, forward strand.
TAGCTGGCGTCGGCGATCTCCTGTTGGGGGTAGTTGCGCTCGATGGCGGGGATCATGCCGCCCATGGCGTCGATTTTGGCGATGTAGTCGTTGGCCTGGCGCTCCATTTCGGCGGTGAGGGATTCGAGGAAGTGGCTGCCGCCGAGGGGGTCGGGGGTGTTGGCGACGCCGGTTTCGTAGGCCAGGATCTGCTGGGTCCGGAGGGCGAGCGTGACGGCTTCTTCGCTCGGCAGGGCGTAGGCTTCGTCGAGCGAGTTGGTGTGGAGCGACTGGCAACCGCCGAGGACCGCGGCGAGGGCCTGGACGGTGGTCCGGACGACGTTGTTATACGGTTGTTGCCACGTCAGGGAGCAGCCGGCGGTTTGGGCGTGGAACCGGAGCTTCCAACTGCGTTCGTCGCGAGCGCCGTAGCGGTCGCGCATGCAGCGGGCCCACATGGCGCGGGCGGCGCGGTACTTCGCGATTTCTTCGAAAAAATCGTTGTGGGCGTTGAAGAAAAAGCTCAGGCGGCCCGCGAACTCGTCGACGGCTAGGCCGCGCTCGACGGCCCAGTCGACGTACTCGATGCCGTCGCGGAGGGTGAAAGCCAGTTCCTGCACCGCCGTGGACCCGGCCTCGCGGATGTGATAGCCGCTGATGGAGATGGGGTTGAATCGCGGGACGTGCTTGGCGCCAAACTCGATGGTATCGGTGACCAAGCGCATGGAAGGACGCGGTGGATAGATATATTCCTTTTCCGCGATGTATTCCTTCAGGATGTCGTTTTGGAGGGTTCCGTTCAGCTTGGCCCAGTCCGCACCCTGCTTTTCGGCCACCACCAGGTACATCGCCCAGATGACGGCGGCGGGCGAATTGATGGTCATCGAAACGCTGACGTCGGCCAGGGGGATGCCGTCGAAGAGGGTTTCCATGTCCTCGAGGGAGCAGATGGAGACGCCGCACTTGCCGACTTCGCCCAGGGACTGGGGGCTGTCGGCGTCATAGCCCATCAGCGTGGGCAGGTCGAAGGCGACGGACAGTCCGGTCTGTCCTTGTTCAAGCAGGTAGCGGTACCGCTGATTGGTTTCTTCCGGGGTGGCGAATCCGGAGAACTGCCGCATGGTCCAGAGGCGGCTCCGGTACATGGTGGAGTGAATGCCGCGGCGGTAAGGGAACTGCCCGGCAGGTTCGGGACCATACTGTTCGCCGACGGGGATCCCACTCAAAGTTTCGAACAAGCGCATCGCGCCTTTATTCTATTGCTGCTTCAGCTCCCGCGCCAACCAAGCCTGGGCCATTCGGAGTTCGCGGGCGACCGTCGCTGTTGAAATTTCAAGGACTTCCGCGATTTCTTCGCCGGTGAGTCCGCCGAAGTATTTCAACTCGACCACTTTGGCTTTGCGCGGGTCGAGTTGCT
>JAEUQD010000389.1 GCA_016789925.1 Bryobacterales bacterium
AGCAACTCGACCACGCCACCCGTGCCGCCCTGGCCCACGACCATTCCACCAAAACCACCATGTCCCTCCGCGAACTCGAAAACCACGTCTCCCGCTACTCCCGCGCCACCGACCGCGCCATCCGCCGCCTCCAACACCTCCGCAAGCTTGCCCCACCAGAGGCCGCACTGCAATTTCCGGAGAACGAACCCAAGGAACTGTAGATTAATTCAGCATATTGAAGGCTTTTTGTGTGGCTTTACGACGATCCCAAGCGCACAGGGCCGCGCAGCAGGCTCCGTTGTGCGCGCTCCTCTCAAAAGCCGCGTATGTTCCGCGTTCCATCTTTCGCAAGAAACCGCCGGAACCACCGGCCCCACCGCCGCCACCAGCACCGCCGCCGGCAGCCGAAGGCGAAGACACGGTCGAAGAACTGCGCGACAAACTGAAGGATTTCGTCGAGACGATCATGGACGTTCTGCGCCCCCACACCGACGCCTATGAGGCCGTCTTCGAATGTTGCCGCCAACACGCCACCGTCACCAACCCACAGTTCAAGTGAAAGGAATTAGCGCCGCAGCTTCTTCGGGACTTGGTAGTCCTTACCCGCGTAGTGGAACTCCTCGGCTTCACGGAAGTTGGTGTCCTTGGCGCAAAGCGCGGCGAGACCGCGGACGTTGGTTTCAGTCAACTTGTTGACCGAAGCGTCGTCGATCTTCTCCAGCAGAGGAAGACGCCGGCCGGAGGCATCCAGGCGCTGGCGGATGCGGTGGGCGAGGCTATAGTTGATGGTCTTCAGCGCCTGGGCGGCACGGATCTTCTTCTCGAGCGAGCCGGAGATATCGAGAACCTTGGGCTGCGGGACGAATGTGTCGGTCGACTCGGCTTCCCGGCGCCGTGGGTCGACCGGCTGGGCGTAGTAATAAAGCTCGGGAGTGGCGTGGGTTTGGAGTCCCGCCTGGGCGAAGGCGAGTTGATGGTTCGCTAGCGCCGCTGTGCGGCGCGCTTCTTCGGCCGCCATACCCGTATAGTGGCGGTCGAGCACTTCCACATACTCGGCGTAGGGGTTTGGGATGAACATCACGTCGGGTTTGTGGAGGCGCACATAGAACATGATGCGGTCGCGTAACTCGGTGGGTGAAACCCCCGCTAACTCGCCCGCGCGATACCCGAGGGGAATCACTTTCTCGATACCGAGAATCTTGGCCGCCTGCTCGCTCTCGCTGCGCACGCGGCGCGCCGTTTCTTCCGGGTCGAGCTGCCACGAGTCCTTGTCGTCGTTTGTCACGCGAATGAGGATGGCCTTGTCGCCCTGGGCGATCATGCTGGCGATCGTGCCGCCGGCGGCGAGAACGTAGTCGGAGGCGTCAGCGGTAACCACTAAGACAGTTTTGGCGGATAAAGACAGGGCGAAAAGGCCCAGGCATAGCAATAAGCGAATCATTTCTTCACCACGTTCTTCTGAAGATAGTTCTGAAGTCCTGGCACATGGTCGAACTCATCGGAATACCAGTAGACTTCGGCGTATTTAACGCCATTTTCGGCGCCGCGTTTCCGCGAGATCCAGTCCATGTGCCACTCCTCCATCATGACGGCGGCTTCCTGGTCGGATTTGCCTTCAATTTCGGGGATCACCAGATTTTCGGCCGTCAGGCGCTGGCGCATGCCGCGCGCCATGCCCGGACTGGCGTAGACGTTGCGGTGCGTCGAGTACGCTTTCTGCTTCTTCTGGACCTGGCTTTCGGTGAGTTCGACGGCACGGTTGGCATGATGGCCGCGGCCATAGTCGACACGGGCCTTGAGGAATAGGTAGGAGACGCGGTGGGGCTTGAAGCCGAGAGCGGCGTGTTCGGGATGAACGTTTTCGAGGCCGGCCATCCAGACGGCTTCCGCCGCCGCGCGCGCCACCTTGCGATGGTCGGGATTGCGGTCGTAGTGGCCCCACGGGTCGTGCCCGAGGACGGCATCGGGACGGTGCTTGCGGATGAGCAGAATCAACTGGGCGCGGAGTTCCTGCAGCGGAATCGAGTCCATGTAATCGTTGCGCCAGCCGAGCGAGTAGACACCCTTCATGCCGAGAATCTTCGTGGCGGCTTCACTTTCGCGCAGGTTGATGATGTCGTTGTGCGGGTAGCCGAAGGCTCCGTCCTTTTCGTCGTTGGAGGAGCGGACGTACCAACCGTCCCAACCGGCTTCGGTAAACTTGGCGATCAGGCCGCCCATGCCGTAGTCGGTGGTGTGGTCGTCGTGATGCGGCTGGAGGACCATGAAGGTCTTGCCGGGCGGCAGTTCGGCCAGCGGCAAGGCGAAGGCGAGAACAAGAGCAATCATGGCAGCACCGTTTTCAGGCCCGGCAGGTGGTCCCATTCGCCGCGCTGGTAGAGGCGGTCGGTCTCCGAGTTCGGCACCAGGGGCGGCGGTTGTGTGGGCGGCTCGCCGCGAACGTTCTTGTGCGCCCACCACGCCAGTGTCTTCTTCTTGAGCTGACTCTCGGTGAGCTTCAGCGCGAAGTTGGTGGTGTGCCCGAGACCGTAGTCGTCGCGATGGCCGTAGTAGACCTGGGGAACGCGGTAGGGTTGCAGCCCAAGGTCGGCATGCTCGGGATGCACATTGGCATAGCCGGAAAGCCAGAGGGCTTCGCCCGCGGCGCGGCCGACCTTGCGGTGGTCCGGATTCCGGTCGTAGTGGCCCCAGGGGTTGTAGGTCATGACAATCTCGGGACGGAACTTGCGGATGAGCAGGATGTACTGGGCGCGCAGGTCGGTGAGCGGGATCGAGTCCATGTGGTCGTTGCGCCAGTTGAGGCTGATCACGTCTTTCATACCGAGGATGGCGATGGCGTCGCGCGCTTCCTTGAGGTTGATCTGGTCGCCCTGGCCCCAGCCTTTGCCGCTGTCCTTCTCGTCGTTGGTGGTGCGTACGAAGTACCCGGTCCAGCCCTCTTCGGCCAGCTTGGCGGCAAAGCCGCCGAAACCCCAGTCCCACGTGTGGTCGTCGTGGTGGGCCTGGAAGATGAGGAAGGTCTTCGAGGATTGCGCGAGCGCGGTAGAGGCGCAGAGCACAAGCAGTGCCAGCGCGTGATACACTCGACCCTTTCCGATGCGGTTACTACTTTTCTGTTTGTTCGTCACGTCACTTTTCGCTCAGGAGCGCCGCATCCTGGTGGTCACGGCGTCATCCGGCGATTATATCTTCGCGGCGGGCGGCACGATAGCAAAATTTGTTCGCGACGGGTGGCGGGCGGATCTGGTGGTGTTCGGCAACGACGAAAAGCAGTCGCTCGGATTGAACCAACCGCAGACCCGGATGGCAAACGTGCAGGAGGGCAAGGCGGCGGCGAAACTGCTGGGAATCAAGGACGTGGTGATGATGGACCACAAGTCCGGCGAGTTCGGCTACACCTCCACCACCGAGATGCGCAACCAGTTGTTCGCGCTGATTCGCGGCATGAAGCCGCAGATCATCTTCATCCCCGACCCGTACGTGCACTACCAGAACGATCAGGATGTGCTGATCGCGGGACGAATGGCGGAAGAGGCGTGGGGCTATTCCGGCGGCGGGATGTTCGGCAACGAACTGGCGCGGATGGGCTTCAAGCCTTATGGCGCGCCCGAGGTTTTCTACTACGCACCGATGCGCCCGTACCGGAAGGGCGAAGGCGGCAGCGGGCGATCGAAGTTCGTGGCCATCGACATCGCCGAGACGCTCGAACATAAGCTGGGCGCGCTCGAGTTGCTGATGACACGGAACCGGCGTTGGGTCGCCGAAAAGGCGGGGTTTCGGGACGATGCGCAGGTGAACCGGTGGGTTCGCGCCTTTGCCGAGGAGATGGCTGAGACGATCGGCGCGAAGCACAGGATGACGGTCGCGGAGGAGTTCAATCATGTTGGTCCGGCTCGCTAGTCTGGCGATAGTGATGGTGGCGGCGGCATGGGCGCAAGGCCCGGTGCTGGTGATTACGCCATCGGCACGGGATGCGGTGATGGGCGCGGGCGGGACGCTGGCGCTGATGGCGCAGGAAGGCCGCCCAATCTACGTCGTCGTCTTCGGCAACGAAGAAAAGGCTTCGGTCAAGCTGGGTCCGGCCGAGACGCGGTTGGCGAACAACGAAGAAGGCGAACGGGCGCTCAAGGCGCTGGGCGCGAAGGAAGTGATGAACCTGGGGCACAAGAGCGGAGAACTGGCGCAGCTATCTTCGAGCGAAATGCGCAACCAGGTGATGGCGATGATGCGCCTGTACAAGCCCGAAATCCTCTTCTTTCCGGACTGGTACACCCACTTCCTGGACGATAACGACATCTACTGGGTGGGCCGGATGGCGGAGGAAGCGCCGTACGGCGGCGGAAGCCTGTTTTTGCAGGAGATGACGTACCTGGGTTATCCGGGCGCGGCGGCGCGGCAATACTATTTCTTCTCGCCTTACCGGCCATATCGGGAGAAGGAAGGCGGCGAGGGACAGGCGGTCATGAAGCAGGTGGACATCAGCGGTGCGTTGGATAAAAAGCTGTCGGCGCTGGCGGAGATGAAGACGTCGAACGAGGCGTGGGCCGATGAACTGGCGCGGCGGTCGGGACGGAAACTCGATGGCACCGAACAAGTGCGAGCGTATGCGACGGAGATGGCGGAGACGGTCGGAGCGCGGCACCGGATGCGGTATGCGGAGGAGTTCAACCATTTGCGGCCGGTAGGGGGGATTCCGGCGCACGTGCGGGAACGGGCCAGGGCGAAATAAACGGTTGCGCGGGTCCGCGCGTCAACACAAGCATGAAGCGCGCGTGGATACCGCTGTTGCTCCTGGTTGCGGGTTTGATGGTGTATGGCCAGCAGAGCCGCGATTCGTCGTCAGCACGATGGGAACACAAGGCCTTGCTGCCCACTGAGATATCGCCGGCCCGATATACGCAGGTGCAGGAATGGGAAATCCGAACTGCCGGCGAGCAGGGCTGGGAACTCGTGAGCGTTTCGCCCTATGTTTACCTGAACGAGGAACGCGGACCGGATGGCCGCAAGCTCGTGGTGACGCAGACCTATCCGGCCTACTACTTCAAACGCCCAAAGCGGGAGCGGTAAACAGCGAATCGACGACGGTGACGAAGCGGGAGCGGGGCATGACCTCGTCGCAGCCCGCTTCAACGGCGGCGCGGCGCAGGTCCTCGTGAACGTGGGAGAGAAAGGCCACGGTGCGGATGTGCTTGAGGCTGTCGTCAGCTTTGATGGTCTTCAAAAGGGCGATCGGATCGACCTCGCGGCAGTTGAGATCGAGGATGACGATTTCGGCGCCGTCGCGGATGTTATTCAACGCAGCTTCTTCGGTTTTGGCCATTTTGAAGACGTAGCCGCCGCGTTTGGCGGCTTCGTTCACCTTCACGGCGAAGAAGAGATCGGACATCACCGCGACTGCTTTGCGCGCATCAGTATTCACAGACCTCATCGTACCTTGAGATGCTACCTTGAGGAGAATGACCGCGGCCAATCCCTTCCACGACCCGGTTCGATTTGAGCGGCGCGTTTCTGGGTGCGCGCTCGTCATCTTCGGGGCCAATGGCGATCTGACCAAACGCAAACTCGTTCCCGCCCTCTACCGGCTTGCCTATGAGCGCCGCCTGCCGGCTGGCTTTTCCATCGTGGGCAATTCGCGCACGGCGATGGGTGACGACGAGTTTCGCGAGAAGATGCGCGAGGCGACGAAGAGCTTTCTCGAAGACACGCCGTTTGACGAGGACCTGTGGCGCGAGTTCGCCGCCGGGCTGTTTTATATCGCCGGGGATCTGAAGGATCCGGGGTGTTACGCGGCGATCCGGACGAAGCTGGAGGAACTCGAGCAGTCGCGGCAAACGGGCGGGAATGCGCTGTTCTACCTGTCGACGCAACCCAGCCACTACGCCACCGCCATCGGCGGCTTGGGAGCAGCGGGACTGGCCAAGGGCGGTAACGGGCAATGGCGGCGAATTGTGGTCGAAAAACCGTTCGGCCACGACCTGGAAAGCGCGCGCGAACTGGAGCGTGAGATCCACAAGGTATTCGCCGAAGAGCAGGTCTACCGCATCGATCATTACCTGGGCAAGGAGACGGTGCAGAACATCCTGGCGTTCCGGTTTGGCAACGGGATCTTCGAACCGCTGTGGAACCGGCGATATGTGAACCACGTGCAGATCACCGCCGCCGAGTCGATTGGGGTGGAGGGGCGCGGCGCCTACTACCAGGAGGCCGGGGCGCTGCGCGACATGATTCAGAACCACCTCTTGCAGGTGATGGCAACCGTGGCGATGGAGCCTCCGGCGGCGTTTGAGGCACAGGGTGTGCGGGACGAGCGGGCGAAGCTGTTGCGGTCCATCCGCATCCTGAAGCCGGAGGAAGTGCTGGCGAATGCCGTGTCCGGACAGTATGGCGAAGGACGCGTGGGCGGGCAGGTGCTGCCGGGTTTCCGGCAGGAGCCAGGGGTCTCGCCGAATGCGCAGACCGACACGTATGCCGCGGCGACGTTCTTTGTCGATAACTGGCGCTGGGCGGGCGTACCGTTCTACATCCGCAGTGGCAAGCGGCTGGCTAAACGTGTGACCGATATCGCGATTCAGTTCAACTCGGCGCCACACGCGGTGTTCTCGCCTCAAGCACGCGATGCGGCGCCGTGGTCCGAGCCAAACCTGCTGGTGTTGCGCGTACAGCCGGAGGAAGGCATCTCCCTCCGGTTTCTATCAAAACTACCGGGCAGCGGAATGAAACTGCGCCCGGTGACGATGGACTTCAAATACGGGTCGAGCTTCGGGGTGCGGTCGCCGGCGGCGTACGAGACGCTGCTGATCGATGCGTTAACGGGCGACGCGACGCTGTACACCCGGCAGGACATGGTGGAGGCATCGTGGCAGGCGGTTCACCCGATCATGAGCGTTTGGGGAAATACGAAGTTTGATTTTCCGAACTATGCGGCGGGGTCGTGGGGTCCGAAAGAATCCGATGACATGCTGGCGCGGCGCGGGCATACGTGGAGGACGCCGTGAGCGCCGCCGCGGTGCGTCCGGACAAGCTGCTGCGCGATCTGGACGACTTGTGGCGCGGGTTGGGTAACGAAGAGCAGGGCGGCGTGCTGCGCGCCTGCGCCATGACGCTGATTGTGTGCGCCGAAGGCGCGGAAGACGATTTGGGCGAGACACTGGCGCTGCTGATGCGCGACCATCCGGCACGCGCCATCGTGCTTCGTGAGCAGAAGGGCGACGCACCGCACCTGGAGGCAGGCGTTCGCGCGCAGTGCTGGATGCCGTTTGGACGGCGGCAGCAGATTTGCTGCGAGTTGATCGAGATTGCGATGACGCGGGCGAGTCTGGCGGATGTGCCGCCCGTGGTGCATTCGCTGACCGCGCCGGATTTGCCGGT
>JAEUQD010000863.1 GCA_016789925.1 Bryobacterales bacterium
TGCCTGAGCGCGGTCTCGTCGAACAGCCCAGCGCCGCCAGGCAGCAGGGTCGCGGTGGCGGAGCATTCCTTACGCCACTTCGTCTTGCTCTTGATCTTGCCGCGGCGTCCGCGGTAGCGGCGATCAAACCGGCGGTAACAACTGGAGAATTCGATGAACGCAGCGCTGCCATCGGCCAGAGGCAAGGTGAGTTGGCACCAGGGATCGTCGAAAACGGTTTCGGTCAACTTGATGTAGCTGGTGGGCAGATCCCGCTTCGCTGTCTGTTTGGAGTCGGCCGCGCCGGACAATTCCATCTCGACTTTGAGCTTCTCGTTGGGGGCGATGTCCTCGGCAAGGTCGCGAAGCGCCGGCTGGACAGACGTCCGGAAGTCGTTCAGCAGGTCGATGGCTTTGAGCTTCTTCATCTTCAACCCACAGAAGATCGCGAGGCCGACGGGAGTGGCAAACACGAGGAGCGCGGCGACGTGCATATCTTCCGAAAGCAGCATGATGGCGGCAAACAGCGCGAGGAAAGACACGATGATGAAGACAATCATCAGCGTGGTGTACCTCTTGACGAGTTTGTCGGTGCCGGTGTCGAATTGGGACAACTCGTTGAGGAGATTGTCCAGGTGCTTAATGGTGAAGTTTCCACTGATGCGGCGAGTGGCCACCACCTGCCGGGCCTCCGGCGTCAGATCTTCAAGTTTGAGCCGTTTTCTCTTCATTGTTAGCCGTTCCTATTGTGCGAGCAAACAACCTGTCGAGCCGGTTGTGAACACCGGCCCAGGAGAAACACTGTACCGCACGACTCCTGGCGGCTGCACCTAAGCACGGCCGCAATTCGTCATCCCGAAACAGACTCTCCATCGCCAGCGCCCAACCGCGCCGGTCGCCGGGATCGACGAGCAATCCGTCCCGGCCATCGGTAACCCACTCGCGGACCACCGCCAAATCCGACGCCACCGGCGGCGTGCCCGCGCCCATCGATTCCACCAGCTTGATCGGGCAGCAACCCTGCACCGTATTGCGTGGCGTGTCCGCCAGGGGAACGACGCTAAATCGCAACCGCGCCATCACCCCGGCGACCTCAGCATGGGTAATCGCCGAGTGTATCATTACGCGGTCGCGCAAGCGGAGTTGAGCGATTCGGTTTTCCAGAAAAGCGACGGCGCGGAGCGAGTCGCCCGGAAGGATGAGCAAGCGGCCCCGGGACGTGAGGGCAAAGGCTTCCAGCAAGAAGTCGACGCCTTGCCACGGCTGGAGTCCGCCAATGTAGCCTGCCCAGCCGCCTTCTTCGAGAGCGGGGATCGCGCAAGGCTGCTTAGCGGCTTGGCCGAAGATGTCGTCCACCGCGTTCGGAATCACTTCAATCTTGCAAGCGTCACAACCGCGTTCAATGAGAGCGCGGCGGGTGACCGAGGAGACACAGAGAACGCGCGAGGAGTCGCGTAAACAGCGGCGCTCCATGTCTTCGAGCTTGGCCATGAAGGCCGGGTCTTCGTCCCAGCCGGGGCGCGAATAAGCGATCTCCCAACTCGGCAGCGCGTTCACTTCAAACAGGGTCGGACAGTGGGGATTGGCGCGCAGAAGCGGATAGCCGCCCCAGGGGTCTCGAAAGGCGGCGATCGTCAACTGGCCGGCCAAGGTCTGCGTGTGGCTGGCGACGAAGCCGGCGAAAGCGGTGGCCCGCCGGAGCAGGTCGCGGTGGCGTCCACGATAGCGATAGATCTCGATCGGGCCTTCCTGCTGGAAGGCGGGCATCTCTTCCGTCCCCAGGCAGAGCAGGCGCACGCGGCCGTAGTTGCGGGCGAGCGCCTGGACCATCGAGGCGATGTGGGTGGACGAGCCTTTGGCCCTGGGGAAGACGTCGAACGCAACGTAAAGCGCCGCCATTACCGCACGGCGACGAGTGGCTTCAAATCCACATCGAGCGGGGCCTTGGACGCGGTTGGGACGTCCAATTCAATGTCGATGTTCTTGCAGACAGACTCGGTGCACGCCTGGCCGCGCACAGTAAGTTTGGCCGGCGCCGCGGCGGTCTTGCGCACCTTGGCGGCGAACAGCGCCTTGTCCTGGTAGCCCCAGGTGAACCAGCGAAGCTCGGGCTTGGAGAAGTCGTTTGGGGCTGTCTGGAGCCAGCCGCCTTGGACAGCCAAACCACCCGCCACATCGACACTGGTTTCACGGTCGATGCCCAGCGCCTTCTTGCCCGCCAGTTTTTCGTCGGCGCGCTTCTGGTTGTCCATGGCGAAGGTCTTCCAGCCGCTGTCCAGCGTCGCTTCCACGAGCAGGTAGTCGCCCGCGAGTTTGGCTCGATAGCTGATGCAGGGCTTCAGTTCGTGGCGGACGTGGACGGGTTCGGTCCACTGCGCGAGCGCCGCCAGGGGCACCAGAAACAGTCCGGCGAAATACTTCATTTGCGGAAACTCATGCGGAAAGATTTCAGTTCCATGGTCATGCGCATGCCATCGCGCAGCACGCCCAACTGGACGGCGTCGCCGGCCTTCTTGCGCAGTTTAATATAGAACTCCGCGATGTGGGCGATGGGGTCGCGCTCGACGCCATCGACCGAAAAGACGATGTCGCCCACCTTCAGTTGATGGCTCTTCATCATCTGGGCAAAGGCGTCGACGTGGGTGACTTCGCTGGCGAAACCATCGGCTGCCACGCCGTGCTTTTGC
>JAEUQD010000880.1 GCA_016789925.1 Bryobacterales bacterium
CCTGGAGGAGTTGCAGACGTTGGAGGCGTTCCAGTTCGCGGAGGTTGGCGCGGTAGGAGCCTTCGAAGCGGAGGTAGTAGCGCTGGAATAGGGCGACCTGTTTTTGCGCCTCGGGACGGCCGAGGGGGTCGGCGCCGTCGATGCTCTCCATGACCAGGTTTTCGAGTCTGAGGCAACGCTGCATGTTCCAGGCGTCGTTGACGAGGCGCTGGACGGTGAGGTCCTGGAGGAAGCCGACGGGTTGGAGGGAGTCGAGGAGTTGTTCGCGGAGGGCTTCGTACTCGGGGCGGTCGGCTTCGGTGACGACCGGATGGAGATTGGTCAAGCCATGACGCATGGCATTGCGCGAGGACGCGGCCTTGCCCGCGGAAGAGGTGGGTCCAGACTGATTCGACATTGTGGAAAATCCTTTCCGATGGAAATGAAAAAGGACCAGGGAGTCTCACCCCTTGGTTGGGGAAAGACACACTGGTCCTCTCTGCTTGAGAGAGTATCATGACTGCTTGCCGGATGTCAAGAGCAAAAGATGCGATTAGCCAGATGGAAAGGGGATTTCGTTTGGCAGGTGATTGAAAAGATAGGCTTGAAAACAATTGCGAGACAGAAGTAAGACGCGTAAATTCCTGGATGTTGTTGATTTATAGGATCCAAAAATCGCGAACTGCTTAGCCAGGCTGACCGACTCAGCCACGCTCACCTCAGGGGTGAGCCGCCCGATCCAACGCAATGCGGAGTTGGTTCATGGTGTTCCCTCCTGAGTTTCGGCAGCTTTCCGTAGCCGGGTGACGAGGTGGTGCAAGCCTGACGGCGGCTCAGGCGCTTGCGGGTTCTGTTTTCGGAACTCGGCGAGCGCGCAACTGGCGAAGGCCAGCGCGATCGAGGTGAGGCCCTGCCGCTCGAGCAGCATGGCTTTTGCTTGCAGGCCGTAGACCGATGACGGTTGCGCTTCGAGCAAAGCGTCAATGATGCGCTCGGCTTCCTCCATCTGCCCTTCCACCAGCGCTGCCTGCATGCGCAACCGGGCGCGTTCCACTTCCTGTTGCGGAGAAAGCGCCTCTGGTACGGGAATCACCTTGATCTCCACCGGGACCGAGCGGATGCTGCCTTGCCACCCCGGTCCTTCCTTCACCTCCAGCACCGCCGTGAGCTGAAAGACCCCGGCGGGGAGATTCGACGTGCTCTCCGCGTTCAGGTACCACCCCAGCATGGCGAACTGGTTGGCCGCCAGCGTCAGTTCGGCTCCTTCGCGAACCGCGGTCAGTTTCAGATTCCAACCGGCCACTTCACCCGCAGGTGAGGAAACGCGAAACTGGATCGCGTCGAACCACGCAGTGCCCGGCGGCGCCAGCAGAAAGGAACCTGCCGTGTCCGGCGGCGGCCTGAGAAGACCCTGCACCAGCAACGGCCATCCTTGAGGTAGTTCGATCTGCCGACCACCGTTGGCCGCGATGTCCAAAGTCGGCCGCTGCTGTGCAAACAGCGACATCGCCGCAAACATGGATATGACTGCCGTCTTCATGGCCTCACCCCTTCCCCTATCGTGTGACGAACCGACGACCCGCATTGGGTGGCCTGTCCGTGAGCGGAAACGCATCATTGATGCAAATCCAGCTTCCGCAAGAGGCGTAGCCGGCGCCCAGGGCGTCGTAATAGCGGCCCTGCGGTTCCCGCCCCTTGGCGTTGATGCCAGTGCCCTTCTCGGACCGGCAGATGTTAATGCCGGCGGGCTCGGTGCCCGGCGGCACAAGGAAGTAGTCACCCTGACCCGATGCCGAGGGATAAGCGTCAGCGTAGTGACGTCGCATGGGGCAGTCTTCGGCGCCGCTGTGGGGTCCGTTCCACAATCCCAACAGGAGGGTCAGGCTGCTCCCCTTGAGGTATGAGACCAAGGCGTCATGCAACGGTCCTGAATGGCGGCTGTCGACCCACGCCATGTCCCGCTCAACCGCACGTTGCCGGGCCGCAAGATAGGTTGGCGCAAAGTCCGCGCCGGTGCGTTCGTCCAGCAGTGTTATCAGTCCGTACTCGGTGTGCACGAACACCGGCCGGCCGTACGTGTTACCCGGATCCTCCGGCCACAGGAACGTGAGATCCACAAACCTATCCAAGTCAGCCGGGCCATGATGCTCGACCCCGACGGCGTGCAACAGCATATGCAGAACGGTTCTGGCACCCAGCCAGACCGATTCGTACGTCCCGCCGCCCTCCGTTGGAAAGACACCCACGTATGACCAGTCACGCACGTCTTCCTGGTCGGGAGCGATATCGATTGCCTTGACGATTTTGGGGCGGCCGCGCTTGCCTTGACCGCCGTCCCAAACGATCGCTGTCCGCGCAGGATCGCTATTGATGATCAGCGCATGTTGATCCACCGCGTGCGCCGCGTCCGGGGTCCAGTTTTCGTTGATGATCCGGTTCTCGAGGTCAACTTCCGCTTTTGTCAGCCGCTTGTGGACGCCCTCCACCAGGAAAGTCTGCGTGGCGAACAGCGAGATGCCGAAATCGATAATCGGCCCGCCATTGTTATAGATGAACAGGTCCTTCCGGTTGGGGTCGCCCTCGATGTGCTCGGAGTTCTCCATGAAGCCTCGATACTCCTCGTAGAGCGTCAGTCCGTCGCCGTCGCAACCTTGCAGTCCCGAGGGAAATCCTTCTTTGTCGTCGTCATCGGCGAGATCGACGCCTTTTTCCTTCTTCCACGCATCGGCGATCTTGGAGTCGGGTGCACGTTTGGGCAAACGCACGTCCTGCTCTGTCGCCCCGCGGAGGTGACCCACAATCTTGCTGCCATCGGGCATCTCCGCCGTCACCCGGATCGTGCTCCAGCCGCCGTAGTCGAATGGAGTCACCTTCGCTGTTACCTTCTCAAATTCGCCGGTGCGGGTCTCCGCCTTCTGCCCCTCGTTGGACACCGTCAGCTCAGTGTTGCGCTCCGGCAAGAACTGAAGATCAAAGGTCGTCTTCGCGACTTTCTTGAGCGGGTAGTTCATAGTGGTACCCAGCTGCTGTGAAGTCTTCACCAGCTCGAAGGTGAATTTCTTCGCCTTCGCGGGCGCCGGCTGTCCCCCAACCTGCTGGAGCGTCGCGCGGATCTCAAGATCCTTGTCTGCGGGCGGCGGCGTGTTCTCATCCGCTCCGGCGACCGGGCGCCATGTGGCGTAGGGCGTGGGATCGATCACGAGTTCGACGGCAGTGAACTTGTACGTGATCTCTTCTTGGTAAACCGATGTCAGTCCCGCGACCGTCTCAGAGGAGTTGCGCGACACCTTCCCCTCTATCTGCAGGCTGCTCGAATCTCCTTCCAATGGTCCGAGCATCACCGGATAGGGCCTGCTCAGTGGAGTTGTCGAGTGGAAGTCCGGGTCCTCGCAGTCCAACTTGAATTGGCCGGCCGCCGGGATCGCCGTCGAGTCAGAAAAGACCCACCGATAAGGTCCCCCGCCTGTCACCTTAAGAGTGACCTCCCCTGAAGCGCTGGTCGCGCTCTGGCTTGCTGTCGTGACACCGCTGCATCCTTGTCCCACCGAGGTGAGCTTCACATCCACCTGGACGGTCCAGTTGGCGTTAGCTGTGAGTATTCCTCCTGCGGATTGACCTTTATCGATCAGCGTCGCCGTCATTCTTGCCGAGGCTTTTAGCGTCCCACTCTGGGCGGCGCCTCCAACGGTGCCGGAAACGGTCCCGGACCACTTGATGTCCACCTCTGCGGCGTATGCCTTCACCGCCCCGGCCGGCACAGATTGCCCTGTCACGGGTGAGACCGCCAGCAAGCCCGCCAACCCGGCGAGCCTCCACCAGGAAAACATCACATTCCGGCCAGTAACTTGACGAGAATCGATCATAAGTCACCTCCTCCACGGACTAACCAACGGGCGCGTTTGCTTCACTCCCGCGGTCCCCTCGTCGTTGTGTACGAACACCAGCGGACGCCGACTGTACAGAAGGTTGTCCGAGTCACGCCGCTTGAAGTCCGCCAGCCCGCCGTTGGGGTTGGCGTCTCGGCCGCCCGCGACGCGGTCGCTTTGATAGTGGAGCCGGAACGGCGTGCCGGTGATCGGTACAATCTCGCCAAGAGACTGGTTCTCACAGCCGATGACTGAGCCGGCCGCCGTGCAAACAGCGTCCTCCGGCTCCACGTACAGCACCAGCGGCGTGAACTTGTAGGTAATCTCGACCTTGGCTTCGCCGGCGCCTGAGGGGAATGCTGCACCCGTGTGGGTGATCTTCCCCTGAATCAGCAGCCGGTCCGAGTCTCCTTCGATTCGCCATTGCTGCGTTATCGGCACCTGGCCAGCAGAGGACTGGGCTGGACCCTTGCAAGGCGTGATTGTCCCGTCCACCTGGACTTTCGTCGTGTCAGAGAACACCCAAGGGTACGGTCCGGCGCCCGAAACCCTCAGCGTGGCCACTCCCGGAACTACGCCCCGCACGCTCGTCTTCTGCACAAGGACTACCAGGTAACAAGGATCCTCGCATTCTTTGCCGACGCACGGATACTTAACCGATGAGGTCATGGTGCCTTGCCCTTTGGCTATCCAGTTTGATTTCCCGCTGAGAACGCCGGGCTCTCCCGACTCGATCACCTGCGTATCCGACATCGCCGCCGAGTACGTACTGTCGATGGCCAGCGTGTTCACGGCGGGACCGACGGAGGTCGATTCCGAGCCTCGGATGAAATGCACAATCTCCATCTCGACCGCGTAGGCCTTCACTACGTGTGCAGGCTGCGCTGCAAGAGGCCAGATAGGCGCCACCAACAACAACACGGCAAGCCGCGACCACAGGAACAGCACGTCGCGATGAGTTGCGGACAACGTGGTAAGCACAAGTCACCTGCCTAAGCGCACCAACAGTCGCATCCGCTTCACTCCGGCAATTCCGGCGTCATTCGGGCGGAACAGCAGCCGCCCCCGACCGTAGGAAACGAAGGCGGGGCCGGTGGGGGGTGTGGAGGACGACCAGCAAGATCAACTGCGGCAGCGACCGCCAAAAGTCCATAGTGTTTCATGTGACCCCTCCACTTCCTGCCGATACCGGAGTGCACGGACGATCCTTGTTTAGCCGGCGGTGGGCTGGCACACAACACCCTTGCCCTTGACTCGCAATCCGCACAGCAGCATAATCAGGCTGGCATCGTTGCCAGTCGGCTCGCGCAGGGTCTCAGCCGGCCATTCGACCTAATCCTACGCCTGTGGGAGGTCGCGCACAATAGGATAAAAGGGCATGGAAACCGATTCCTATCGCTTTCCGCCGGAGTGACACAGATGGCTGGAGGGGAGCCCCTTCACACCGCCCGTAAGATCTGCGAGCGCGATCTGCCGGCCTGCCTCAGGCTGCTCCCATTCGAGTTTCCCGACCCGCCCGCGAGCCGGATGTGCGCCGACCTCGTGAAGAAGCTGTTTGGCGAAGGCGCGCTCTACGGTGCGATTGCCGAGCAGAAGTCGGACCACACGGTAGTGGCGGTCGCGACCGGTGTCTCGTTCTTCCTCTCCAATCACCTCTTCCAGGCGCTCCTGGCCGCTCCTTCGCGTCTTTTCGACTCTGTTCTCCTCCAGACAGCCCAC
>JAEUQD010000890.1 GCA_016789925.1 Bryobacterales bacterium
CGCGGGAGCAGTCCGCGACATCCTCGCCGAAGACAACGATGCGGGGATTGCGCGCCATTTCTTCGGAGATGGTCTGGTTGATGGCGTCGACCATGGTGCGGGGCGCGCCGGTGTAGCGGGGTTCGGCTTCAAACTGGTCGCCGGCAGGGTCGACGGCGGGCGAATAGAGATAGCGGAGGGCTGAGCCCTTTTGCGGGGGCGCGGCGTGGAGCGCGATTTCGGTGGCTGCCTGGACTTCGGCTTCCACTTCGTCGAGATGGCGTTGGAGTGCGTGGCGGTCGAGGATGCCTTCGGCGACCAACCATTGCGGGAAGTGTTCGAGGGGGTCGCGCGCAGATTCCGCGGCGCGTTCTTCTTCGGTCTTGTAGAGACGCTCGTCGTCGGAGAGCGAGTGCGAGTAGGGGCGAATGGTGGTGGCGCGGACAAGAGCGGGACCTTGTCCGGAGCGCGCGTACTCGATTGCCTCGCGCATGGCGGCATAGCTGGCGACCAAGTCGGTGCCGTCTGTTTCGCGGCGGAACAGGTGCGGGAATCCTTCGGTCAGTCGGACGATGTTGGCGCCCGCGGTCTGGTGTTCGATGGGGACCGAGATGGCCCAGCCGTTGTCTTCGATGAGGAAGACGACGGGGAGCTTTTCGAGACAGGCGGCGTTGAGCGCTTCCCAGAACTCGCCTTCGCTGGTTGCGCCATCGCCGGAGGTGACCAGCACGACTTCCGTATCTCCGGGGTTCAACCTGCGCGACGCCTGCGCGCAGCCGGCTGCCTGAAGGTATTGGGTGCCGGTGGGGGAAGAGGCGGAGACGATGCGGAGGTCTGGACTGGACCAGTGGGACGGCATCTGGCGTCCGCCGCTTTGGCGGTCAGCGCCGGCGCCCACGGCTTGCAGGAGCATCTCTTCGGCGGTGAGGCCGAGCATAAGGCAGAGCGCGCGGTCGCGATAGTAGGGATAGATCCAGTCGTGCCTGGGGCGGAGGGCCAGGGCGGCGGCCACCTGGATGGCTTCGTGGCCGGCGCCGCTGATCTGGAAGTAGATACGGTTCTGGCGCTTGAGCAGGACTTCGCGGTCGTCGAGGCGCCGGGAGAGATGCATGACGCGCCAGGCGCGAATAAGCGTGTCGCGGTCGAGCACGTTAGTGCATTGCCTTCAGAAGCTTCTTCAGCGTGTCGATGCAGAGCACGGCGGCGTGCTTGGATTCCGGAATGAGGCCGCCCACGGCCTGATCGATGTCAGCGGCCTGGAGCGCCTGGAGTTCGGCTTTGTCCTTGCCGACGAGCAGCTCCGTGAAGGCGCTGCCGGCGGCGATGGCGGCGACGCAACCACGGGTTTTGTAACGGGCTTCGGCGACACGGCCATCCTCGATGCGCACCGACAGCAGCATGATGTCACCGCAGGCGGGGTTTTCAACCATTGCCTTGGCGGTGGCGCGCTCGACCTCGCCGGCGTTGCGCGGGTTCTTGAAATGGTCCATCAGGGTGGGGTTGTGTATAGCCATGATGTAATTGAAAGTACATGCCCGACTGGCGCAGCTACTTCCCCATTATCCGCGACCGGGCGCGCGCGCCAGAGTTCAATTCGCTGTTTCTGTTTGTGACGTCGCGGTGCAATTCGCTATGCCGGACGTGTTTCTATTTCGACAAGCTGAATTCGCGGGACGATTTGACGCGGGAGCAGATCGAGCGGTTGTCTGCGACGGCTGGGACGTTCCGGAAGCTGTGGATCAGCGGCGGCGAACCGTTTTTGCGGCCGGAACTGGGCGAGATTCTGACGATGTTCGTGCGCGACAACGGTGTGCGCAACATCAACCTGCCGACCAACGGACTGATGGCGGAGAAGATTTTCCAGACCATCGACTACGTGCTGAGGAACACTTCGGACGCCTCGATTGATTTGAATTTTTCGCTCGACGGGCTGGCGAACACGCACGATGCGATTCGCGGGGTGCCGAACAATTTCGTGCGGACGCTCGCGACGATGCGGCAGGCGGAGCGGCGGTATCAGGGGGAGCGGCGGCTGCGGCGGAACGTGCTGACGGTGATCACGCGCGAGAACTATGGAGAAGTGCTGCGGCTGGGGTTGCAACTGCTGGAGAACACGGAGTCGTCGGGACATTACTTTCAGACGGTGCGCGGCGGGGGGCCGGACGCGAGCCTGCAGCGGATGACGCGGGAGCAACTGGCGGAGTTGCACCGGAGGTTGATGCCGGTGCATCGCGCCTATGCGCGGAAGCTGTTTGCGCACCTGCCGGCGGGTCCGCGGCACGTGGCGGAGATGTATTATCTGGGCAATTTACGGCTGCATTTCGATTTGCACGAGCGGTGCTTTGACGCGCCCGCGCGGTGGCCGATGGCGTGCACGGCGGGGCAGACGTCGCTGGTGGTGGACCATAACGGCAAGTTCCGGTCGTGCGAGATGCGGCCGGTGATCGGGGATTTGGCGGAGTTCGATTATGACGTGCGTGCGGCGCTGGGGTCGGCGCAGATGCAGCGCGAGGTGGCGGCGATTCCTCAGGACAACTGCTGGTGTACGCATTCCTGTTTCATTGAGGACAGTTCGAAGTTTTCGGCGCGGGTGCAGTTGTTCGAGATTCCGTGGGCGTGGTGGCGGCAGCGATGGGACCGGCTGCAAACAGCGCCGCTCGATGAGATTGAGAAATTCAAGAGCGTGGAGATGGCGTGAACAAGGTGATTGAAGTGGCGGCGGCGGTGATTGTGCGGGATGGGAAGATTCTGATCGGGCAGCGTCCGCGGGGGGAGTGGGGCGAGTTGGAGTGGGAGTTTCCGGGCGGGAAACTGGAGCCGGGCGAGGATGCGCCGGCGGCGCTGGCGCGCGAGTTACGCGAGGAACTGGCGATTGAGGCGGAGATTGGCCCGGAGTTAGCGCGGTACGAGCATCAGTACGACGGGACGCCGCGGGTGCGGCTGATTTTTCACGGAGTCACCCGATTCGAAGGGGAACCGGAGAACCTGGCGTTTGAGCAGATTGTGTGGGAGACGCCGGAACGGCTGCCGGGCTATCCGTTTCTGAAGGGGGACGTGAAATTTGTGGAATCGTTAGCGACGGGCGCGGTTGTGGTACGTCCATAGTAGATAGTACATATGCGATGGAGCCTGGTGGGTATTCTCGCCTTGAGTGCGTGGGCTGGGGACTGGTCTCGTTTCCGAGGACCGAACGGGTCAGGGGTAGCTCCGGATAAGGGGCTGCCGGTGGCGATGAGCGCGACGGAGAACCTGGTGTGGCGGACGGAATTGCCGCCCGGGTACTCCTCGCCGGTGGTGACGGGCGACCGGTTGTACGTGACCAGCCGGGAGAAGGACACGCTGTTCACGTTTGCGCTGGACCGGAAGACGGGGCGGATTCTGTGGCGGCGGGAGTCCGCGCAGGGAAAACCGTTGAAGAAAGGGTTCCCGTGGGCGCTGTCCGCGCCGACTCCGGTGAGCGACGGAAGCAACGTGTATGTCGCGTTTGACGAGTTCGGGCTGGTTTCCTACGGGGCGGACGGAGAGGAACGG
>JAEUQD010000900.1 GCA_016789925.1 Bryobacterales bacterium
TTTAACCAGAACGCTGGTTCCTTTCACCACCGCCAGCGCCGGGTCCGGCGATTCGGCGAGCGTCAATTCCTCCGGTTGCAGAAACACCGCCATGTGCCGCACGGCGCTCACTGCATCCTTGAGGAACTGGCTGCTCGTCTCAGCCGTGTTCGTGTCCAGTTCCAGGCGCGTGGTTTTACCGCTCAAACCGTATTCGGCTCTGGATCCTTCCACCACCGAGAGGACACGAAACACCGCCGATGCACCCGGAGTCGCCAACAGCAGCCACGATTGTGGCGTGACGTTCGAGTAGACGATGTCGAGGTCGATGGTGTCGTTGTCGCGCACCCAGTCGGTCCGCAGGTTCGACCCCACAGGCCCGGGCACCTTTTGCGGTGGAAACGAAGGCGCCAGGATCGACAGGAACGGCCACTCGCTCCCCAAGCCGCCCGGGGGCGCGGTCGAGCCCCAGTAGTCCGTCCGCGTTGTCAACGGCAGGGCGGTCCAGTCGGAGGCGTTGTGCCCGAAGATAGCGGCTCGCTGACGGAACACAAACGCCGCGAAGCCGACGCCGGCCGAGGTGAGTTCTCCTCCCGGAGCCGAACCTAAACCCACGCCCCAGTGCACGCGCGTGCGTTGGGCGTCGAAGTCTTCTTCCACCTGGCGCACGCGACGATAGTCCCAACGGTCTCCGCGCAGCAACAGCAGTGCGTCGCCAGCGCGCAGCGTGAGCCCCGTGCCGCGGAACCATGCGCTGGTGTCGCCCGCGGTGGGCGCCCGCAGCGTATCAAGAACGGGCTTCCGTTCGTTCCAGCCGGGCCGCGCTTCCAACTCCTCCACCGTCTCGAACACCTGCGGCTTTTCATCCTGCGCAGGGATCGACTGGACGCGGGTTCCCTTGTCCAGACGCACGCTGGCTGGAGCGCCAGAGGCGCTTTCGGTGGCAAAGCACAAATACGTTGAAGCGGCTACGCCCGGCTTCAACTCGTAGCCGACAGTGCGGGCGAGTTCCAGAATGGAGCGGCGCTCGGTGGCTGTTCGCAGCCACGCTTCGTTGGCGATCCGCTCCTGGTAGAAGGTCAGTACGTCGAGCGCGGTGGCCCAGGCTTCGGCCAGTGAGATGCTGAAGTCGGATTCGTCGCGCGTGGTGAGCGTGCGCAGCCCGCCCTGGCGCGAGAGCCCATCGAGCATGGCGCGCTGAAACCCCGATCGGGTCGCCACCCGGTAGGCGACTTCGCTCAATCCCGGCGCGTTGCCCTGACGCTCGAGTTCCTTCGCCGGCGCGCAACAGCCGCAATCGTTGAGCGTCGTACTCACAGCCCACCTCCTACTTTCACGTCGATCTTGCCGTTCTCCGGAAAGTCCGGACTGTTGTCGAGCCGGACGATCTCGAGCGGCGCGGTGACAATGACCCCGGCCGCCTTTTCTCCCGCCGCCGGCCGGCCCCAGCGCTGGAATTTCTTCACCTCGACGGACCGTACGCCCGGGACCGCCAGCACCGCCTCGTAGATGTGGCTCAGAAACACCGGCTGGCCGAAGGTGAACCGGTCCGGATGGAAGAATCCCTGGCCGCCTCCACTACGATTGCCGCTGCTGAGCGCATCGAGCACCCGCTGCTTCACGTCGGCCTTCGTGTACCCATCTTCGGCGCACACGAGCAGGGCGAGATCCAACGGAACGAACACCGGACCACGAATCGCGATGTCGTGTCCGGCGGTGCGGTAAGGCTCCAGGTAATCGAGCAACTCGCTCTGGAACGCCGGGTCCGCCGCATCACGGTTGTTCTTGCGGTCCACGTTCAGAAACACCGTGTACCAACTGCCTGTCCAGCGGAACTGCGCGGCCGCCTTCTGCACGCCGGGGTGCATCTCAGCCTTGGCTGCGTAGTCGGCTGCGGTGACGGCGCGCTCCTGCCGGCGGAAGGCGAACGGCGCGTACCGCCGCACGTCTTCGATTGGTTCCGGGTCGACGCCTCCGGCTGCCGGCAGCGGGTTTCGAACCAACGTCACGCCCTTCTTGTTCCAAACCACATGGCCGATGGCTTCCGCACCCACATTTCCCTTTGTCCCGTTGCCTAGGCGGTAGGCCGCCTGGAACTGCGTTCGCGGGCTGGGCCGCCGGCCGAGCACGTCGTCGCCGAATCGCAAGAACGCCGCGCCGTCGCGCTCCACTTCCACGACGAAATGCGTGGCGAAACGGTCGCTTGCGAGCAGGTCCGGGCGCGGGGTCCAGCGGTCCGCACCGCTGCGCAGTTCGATGGCCGGCAATGCCTCGCGCGGTTCCTGGCGCAGCAAGCCGGTGGCCGGCGCGCCGGGGGGAATAGCGGACCACGGCACACGGAATGTCACGTCCTTTTCCTGCACTCGGGGGCGGTAGGGCTCGCCTTCGGGGACCTCAGGCGGAATCAGCGCGCCCTTGGCCGTGGTGGAGCCCGCGTCGGCCAGCACTACGTTGCCGCGCGCCACGCTGGTCCTCACCAGCTTGGTCTGCCCGCCGATGGACACGCGGCTGGTCAAGCACAGCGGGAACGGCAAGGCGTCCGCCTCGCTCCACTCCACTTCCACAATCGGCGTGGCATCCAGCGGATCGGTTCCCGCCCCGGCGCGTGTCAGCCGCACAACATGGCGATGGGCCGGATCAGCGTCCGCCTCCGATCCGGTTTCGGGACTTACGGTCTCTTCAAGCAAAAGGAAGTCGCCGGCCTGGAGCAGCGCATCCGGGTCGTTGAGCAGCGTGGCGCGGGTAGCACCCGCCGGCAGGCAGCACTCGGTGTCGTTCCAGGTGTAGAAGTCGAACTCGTTGTGGGCCTTGCGCAACTCGATGGGGTGCATCGTTTCGAAGGCGAGCGGCTCCCGCCGCAGCGCGTCCGGCAAGTCCAGCGGATCAACCACCGGGCTTGCGCCGGCGCCAGCCAGCAGCAGCGGCGTGCCAGCAGGCAGAATGGACTGGTCGGCGACGTTGCCCCCTCCATTCGCGGCTACTTTCAAGTGCACCCACGCACGGGCATTGCACCCGTCGTGCATCGTGTAGTCGAGCAGGCGCGCGTGCCGCCGGACAGACACACGCTGGCGCGCCGTGGTGAGGTAGGCTTCGGTCGCCACGGCATCCTGGTAGTAGGCCAGGCGGTCGGCCGTGTAGGCCAGCATCTCGACCAGCGTCACGCCAAGATCGGCGGGCGAACGCTCACGCCAGGCCGGCATCGTCAGGCTCATGCGGTCCAGCATCAGCCGCCGGAAACTGGCATAGTCGCGCGCCAGGTAGTTGACCTCGGGCTCGGCCACGGCCTCGGGCGCACAGTCCGTGGTGTCGCGGCAATCGAACTCGCTGGGACAGGTGGCTTTGAACGTGAACTCGACCGCCGCCATCTGGGGGTCGAAGCCCGCGGGTGGTTCCTCGCTGCCCAAGCCTGCGGTGAGACGTAGAGTGTAGTTGGAAAAATCGCCCGGACCGTCCACGGTTACCGTAAGTACGTTCGCCGCTGACGAGACCGTGGTGACGCGCACGTTGCGGATGCGCACACCACCTTCGATGCGCACGTTGTCTTTGGTGAGCGCCGGCGCCGCCGGAATCGAACCAGGGGCGGGCGGCAGCGGGAAGAGGAAGCTCACCTCGAGGGTCCGCTGGTCCGCCGACACTACTTCCAGAAAATCGATGCCGTTCAGTTTCTTGTGGTCGAGCAGCGCGCGGCGGCGTCCCGGGTTCTTACAGGTGAACTGCGTGGCCATCAGACCTCCCTCTCCAGCCGCACCACGCGCTGCTCGCGCGTCTTCCGCACGGTATAGGAGATGTCCACCAGCAGGCGCGAATCTTCGCTGGCGATCTCTACCGAGCCCAGCTCAATCCAGTCGCCCAGCCATTGCTGCAAGGCCGCCTGCACCGACATCTGGAGCGCTGTGGCGAGTGTCGGGTTGTTGGGCGCGAAGACGAGTTCCATGATGCCGCTGCCAAACGACGGGCGGTTCACCCGCTCGCCCGGCGCGGTGAACAGAACCAGTTCGATCATGTCGCGCACGTGGTCGTCGTCGGTAGCCGCCGCGGTCCGGCCGCGCCGGTCAATCGCGTATGGGTAGGCGATATTCATAGGCGTTCCCTACATCCCCGTGACGCGGGTCTGCGTCGTTGTCACCACCGGTGGTCCTTGCGGCGCCTGCTCCGGGCTCAGGCAGAGGCCCGGACTGGTGTTGAGAATCGCGGGCTGTCCGTTGACGAGCACCCGCGTGGCGGGCGTCAGCCATTGGACACGCAGACACGGCGACGGTTTGGGCAGCGGCAGTTGAAACGCGCAGCCAGCCACCAGGAACGTGTCGGCGATGGTGGCGACGGGCATCCCCATGACAAGCACACGCGTGTTGCTGGAAATGGTGTTCACCGGCCCGCCATGCGGACACATAGCCACGGCGCCAACATGAAATAACAATCCCGGCATCGCATGCCTCCTTTCAAATCACCACCAGCGCGCCCATGTTGATAATCACCTGTGGCCCCTGGAGCATAATCGTTGCGCCTTTGCCGTTGGAAATCGTAATTCCGATGTCGTTCACGGAAATGAACGCTCCGGTTGTGGTCTTCAGCAGAATGCCTCCAGTGGGTCCGGGAACGTCGCTGATCATGAACGTGTTCTGGGCCTGGGACTGCATGACGATGTTGGGCACGGCGGGCGGCGCCGCCAGCGCCAGCGCCGGAACCTCGGCGGCGATGCCGTACCAGCAACCCGTCCAGATGGGGTAGTTTGGGTCGCCCTGTTCGAATTCCACCCAGACGCCAGTACCAATCTGAGGCAGCGCCCAGAATCCCATCTGCTTGCCCGTAAACGGGAAGCACGGCATCGCCCACGACGAAGGCGTCAGGCCCGACACATCCGGCACCTGCACCATCAGACGACCCATGTTCATCGGATCAATGTTGTTGATCACCGTTCCGCGGTATTTCCCGAAGTATTTCTGTTCCGATTTGCTCATACCAACACCTTTGAAAAGGGATGCACACGCGCGTTGCGGGTGAGCGAGAAGCTTTGTTTGTACTGGCCGCGCTGGATGCTGTGCGTGACGCTCTTGACGAAGTAGTAGCCGTCATAGTCCGCGCCGGCGCCTCTGACTCCCACCAGGCTGCGGGCCTTCAAAATACCGCCGTATCGCAGCACATCGAGGCTGCCACTGGCGCTGATCACGTCGCTCGATTGGGAAGCGCGGGCAAGCGCCCGGGCGGCGGCCTGCAATGGCGAGTACTTCGCCATCGAATCCTTGCTGCCTTCTTTCTCCCGGTTGAGGAAGCGCACCTTAAGCGGGATTGGGATCTTGGCTCCGAGCGGCGGATTGAGCGGCGTGATGTCGGGAATGGGTACCGGGAACGACGCCTTGGTTTCCTTGTTATGGATGTAGAGCAGATACAGAGTCTTCGCGAAGCCGTCGAAAGAGAACGTCATCGCGTCCACATTCGAAACGTGCCCTGAACTGACGGTAAGCGCGCGCTGCGGCGCCCCGAACTTGATCTCCGGACCCCAGTAGCCGAAGTTCTGGCCCGCGACAAATCCCGGTTCGACATAGAACGTGTAACCGACGTCGTCGGCCAGCGAACGGACATATTCGAAGTCCGTTCCCTGCTGTACGGGGATCTCCTGAATGGGCACCGGCACATCGATCATCACGCTGGGGATCACCATCGGCACAATGCCATAGGCCGCATACTTGGCCAGAATGATGGCCACGCGCGCCTCCCGCGGCATCGCCGGCCACACCATGAAGCTGAAGTCCACCATGTCCATCACCTGCGTGAGATCCATGCCGGTGATGGTCAAGGTGCTCTGCCCGGGCTCGTTGGACATCTGCAACTCATGCCGGGTGATCACGCCGTCCATGATCACGTTCGGCTGTCCGTTGATGGTCGCCACAATCACCACGCGCGACGGCGGATCGAAGTAACCCGACGACAGCTTCTTCTCCATCTCCGTTCCCTTGCTGAAGGAAAACGTAAGTTGAAAGCCGCTGCGCTCACCGGCCGAATTAGTAACCTGAACCTTGAGCAGCGAGTCCAGCACGGCGCGCGGCACCGGCCGGAAGGTTACCGGACCCATCATCAGCGTGATCTGGAAACTGCTAGGCATCCTCCGCCTCCGGCACTCCTTCCGGCAGCGTGATGCGAATCTTCGCCCCGGGCGACGCGGTGAGCTCATCGGGATACATCGCGTTGTTGGCGTCGGCGATGCGCCAGAACTGTTCCGCATCGCCCAACTCCGCCGCGGCGATCAAATCGAGCCGCTCACCTTCGCTCACCGTGCGTTCGTAGAGCAGCGCGAAGCGTTCCGGTTGCGGCAGAAAGCGCCGGGTCAGATAGGCGACGGGCTTGCCGTCCCGCGTCGTGTATTCGGCTACCGGGAGCCCGAAGTAACGGCTTGTCGGTGGGAAAGGATTTTCGCTCATGGCAGATTCTGTAACCCAAAGCGCGCCAGCGTCGCGCTCGGCAATAAGCTGGATAATTGCTCTTTCCGTTGGTGGTGGATCATCGCGAGGCTGCCCGCCTTACTCGAGAAATCCACGTCGTTAATCGTGAGCACCCGCATGCCGAGGCTCACCTTCGCGCGAGTCGGATTCAGCGCGCTGTCAAACGACTCCTCGGTGATCGAGAACTCCGTGATCCGCACCGGCACCACACGGTTCCGGCTCCAGATAAAGAGCGGTAGCGGACCCGTGGCGGGAAATATCTCCATCGTTCCCGCGGCGGCCAGTTGCGAAGCCTGCTGTAGCTGGCCACTGGCGGGATATAAAATCATTTCGAGAGCCGTCAACTGCGGTTGAATCCCGTCCGACACGGCGTTCTTGTTCTGCGTGGGGAATTCAAGTTGATCGGCGGCGTCGATCTCCGCTTCCAGCTTGATGGTCTCCACGGGCGGTCCCTTGAAGCGAAAGGCCTCAAAGCGATCGCCCTCGCCTTGCGGTCCCTGCATCTGTAGGGTGCGCGTCAACGTCTCAGGGTTGTACTGAAAGCTGATCAGCCGGGTGACCACGCCGGTATCGGGGTCCAGCAGCGCGATGCCGCCGCGGACGACTTGGGGCGACCGGGGAAACGTACTCATTTCTTATCCTTCTTTTTGAAGAAATCAATCACCTTTGGAACCACCTTCTCGAGCGGTATCTGGACGCCCGTCACGTCCGTGCCACGCGCTTTGTCTTCCTGCTTCCAGATGTCCATCATCGACGGCTGACGGCGAATCGCTTCCGCCTCGGCGGCGCTGGACACCGTCATGTCGGCGAGCGTCTTGGCGTGCTCCGGACCGAGCACCGGCGCCCATAATTGATAGGATTGCGACCAGAGACTCATCATCGAGTCGAACGTCGTCAGGTCCGTCGCGATGCCGCGCGTGGCGTAGGCGCGAGCAGCGGCGGAGAGATCGGGCTGCGGCGTCAGAAACGGCCCGCTTACCCGCGGGTCGGGCAGCAGAAACGGGTCGGGTGGAGTCAGGCTCGGCGAGGGAAGCACAGGGAAGGGAACCACGGGGCGGAACGTGAAGTCCGGCGGCGGCTTCAATGTCAGGTCGTATTTCAACCCCAGTCCCAGATCAAACGTCTTGGGCTTGAACAGCTTGAACTCGTACGGCTTCTCTGCCGCCGTTTCCGTGATCTTGATGCCGGCGCGCCGGTTGTTTTCCGGCTTGCCAAACTCCGTGGTCTCGCCCTGGGCGTGCAATTCGAACTTCGCCTCGGGCGCCAGCAGGGGTTGGAGCGCGCGCTTGATGGCCGCGGCGCGATGTGCCGAGAGGTTACGGTTATAGTCGACGTCGCCTTCGGCGCTGGCATAGGCGGGGATGGAGACCGTCACCGGACCCTGGTGCGCTTCGGCCAGTTTCTTCAGCGCCGCCAGGGCCGTTGGAGTCAGGTCCGCGCTGTCGAATTCAAACAGCACGGCATCGTCTTCCGGCAGAACGCCTTCGCCCACGGTGTACTCTTCCTTGGGCGGGGTCCGGCCGATGCCGGTTTTCTTGTTCGCTTTGGGCTGGCGCGCCGGTGCGGTGGTCTGTTCGCGCGTGTGAGCGACTTCATGCGCCAGCAGGCTGCGCCCTTCCGGCGAGCCCGGCTGATACTCGCCTTCCGCAAAGGCGATATGCTCGCCGGCAGTCAACGCCCGCGCCTCGGCGCCGGCCGCCATCGCCTCAGCCGCCGGACCCCGATGAATGCGCACTTCCGCCAGGTTGTGCCCGAGCCGCGCCTCGAGCGGCCGCCGTTCCGCTTCCGGAATCGCTTCGCCCGACTCCCCGAAGAACTCCTTGCCCGTGTCCTCCAGACTGCGGGCCGCCGGCATTAACCCCGGTGCATGCCGCTCGCTGAACCGGCGCGCGCGGCGTTCGCTTTCTTCCCGCTGCGCGTTCTGGCGCGGCGTCATCGAAGCGGGTTGGCGTTCGCCCGTCTGCGTCTTCATTTCGTCCTCGTCGCGCCCGCCGGCGGCTCGATGTGGATCTTGATATCGGTCGCCTTGGCCTCGCCCAGCGTTCCGCTCGCGCCCAACGGATCCAGCCCGTTCAGCCGAACCGCCGAGTCCGCGCTCATATCCTTGGCCGTCAGATTCCCAATGCTCGTCGTCACATCGCCGAACTTCAATTCTTCAATTCCGGCTTCCACTTTGCCGAGGCTGATCCGCATGCTCGACCGGTCCGCCTCGCCCGGAATCACCGAGATATTGAAGTGCGACTCCTTGCTTAGCTTGACGCTGCCGCCGTCGAGCGGAATGGTCGCCCCTTTCGGCAATCTCAGGCCCACGTGCAGATTGCCCAGTTTGTTCCGGTCCGCGTGCGG
>JAEUQD010000914.1 GCA_016789925.1 Bryobacterales bacterium
CGGACATTGGCAAAGCGCTGCCAGTCGTCGCCCGACATTTTTCCGATCAGCGATGCCTTGCCGTGAACCACTTCGTCGTGCGAGATCGGAAGAACGTAGTTCTCAGAGAAGGCATACAGCATGCTGAAAGTAAGTTGATGCTGGTTGTGCTTGCGGAAGATGGGGTCCATCGCGAAGTAACGGAGCATGTCGTGCATCCAGCCCATGTTCCACTTGAAGGTGAAGCCAAGGCCGTTGGCGTAGACGGGGCGGGAAACACCGGGGTACGACGTGCTTTCCTCCGCGATGGTGATTGCGCCCGGTACTTTGTGAGCCTGTTCGTTGAAGCGTTTGAGAAACTCGATGGCTTCCAGATTCTCGTTGCCCCCGTACATGTTCGGAATCCATTCGCCCTGGGGGCGAGAGTAATCGAGATAGAGCATGGACGCGACGGCATCCACCCGTAGGCCGTCGATGTGATATTCCTTCAGCCAGAACAGGGCGCTGGAGATCAGGAATGCGCGAACTTCGTTGCGGCCGAAGTTGAAAATATTGGTGCCCCAGTCACGATGCTCGCCTTTGCGCGGGTCCTGATGTTCGTAAATGGCCGTGCCGTCAAAGTAAGCGAGGCCATGCGCGTCTTTGGGGAAGTGGGCCGGAACCCAGTCGAGAATGACACCGAGGCCGGCCTGGTGGCAGCAGTCGACAAAGTATTTGAAGTCGTCCGGCGTGCCGAAGCGCGAGGTGGGCGCGAAGTATCCGGTCACCTGATAACCCCAGGAGCCCGAGAATGGATGCTCGTTGACGGGGAGCAGTTCAATATGCGTGTACCCCATGTCGCGGACATAACGAACCAGCTTGTCGGCCAGTTCGCGATAGCTCAGCGGGCGGTGTCCATCCGTATGAAGCCACGAACCCAGGTGGACTTCGTAGATCGTCATCGGGCGGCGGAGCCAGTCGGTCTGCGCGCGGTAATCGAGCCACTCGCCGTCGTTCCAGCGGTACTGCGAAAGGTCGGCGACAATCGAGCCGGATTTGGGGGGCAGTTCGGTGGCAAAGGCGTAGGGATCGGCCTTCATCTCCTTGTAGCCGTAGACGCGCGACAGGACGAAATACTTGTAGACGGCTCCCACCGCAACGTTGGGGACGAATAACTCCCAAACGCCACCGTCGCGAAGGCGCATGGGATGGCGGCGGGCGTCCCATCCATTGAAGTCGCCGACGACGTTGACGCCGATGGCGTTGGGCGCCCAGACGGTGAAGCGGACGCCGGCGACGCCTTCCGCCTCGACCAGGTGCGCCCCAAGCATGCTGTAGGTCTCGTAGTGAGTGCCTTCGCCGTGCAGATGAAGCTGAAAACTGGTGAGCAGGGGCGGGAAGCGATAGGCGTCTTCTTCTTCGAGGAGGACGTCCCAGCGGGTGTGAACTCGATATCGATACTGGGCGGGGCGGCTGGCCAGGCGGGCGACAAAGAAACCTTCGGGGTGGAGGCTTTCCATGGGGAAGGTCGCGTCGTCGACAAGGACTTCCGCCGATTTCGCATGCGGGAGGAAGGCCCGGATCTCCCACGCATCGGCTTGCCAATCGCGTTTTACGGCGTGAGGACCCAGAATTCGGAAGGGATCGCCGTGATGTCCTCCAACGATCGCTTCCACGTCAGCATGCGTCATTGCAGTTAATATCGTAGCAATGGGTGGTTGGCTGGAAACGGTTCCGAAAGCAGAATTGCATGTTCACCTCGAGGGTTCGCTGCGGCCGGCGACACTCTGCGAGCTAGTGCCCGGGCTGACGGAGGAGGACGTGACGGCGCGTTACCGCCATGCCGACTTTGCCGGGTTCATCGATTCGTTCAAGTGGGTGGTGGGGCATTTGAAGGAGCCGGGACACTTTGCGCTGGCGGCGCGGCGACTGCTGGAAGAACTGGCCGCGCAGAGGGTAACCTATGCCGAAATTACGCTGTCGGTGGGCGTAATGCTCTTGCGCAAGCAGGACGCCGCGGCGATTTATGATGCCGTTGTGGGCGAGGCCGCGCGTTCAAAGGTGGACGTGCGCTGGGTGGTGGACGCCGTGCGGCAGTGGGGCGCGGAGGCCGCGATGGAAGTGGCGCGATTTGCCGCCGAGCGCTCAACCGATCGCATTGTGGGTTTTGGGATTGGCGGCGACGAGGCGGGTGGTCCGGTGGAATGGTTTCGCGACGTGTTCGCCTTTGCGCGAGAGAACGGGCTGGCGCTCGTACCGCACGCGGGAGAAACCGTGGGGGCGGAATCGGTGTGGGGCGCAGTCAAGCTGGGGGCGCGGCGAATTGGCCACGGAATACGCGCGGTGGACGATCCGACTCTGATGCACTACCTGCGGGACCACGACATTCCGCTGGAGGTATGTATTTCGAGCAATGTCGCGACCGGCGCAGTGGCGGGCCTCGCGGACCATCCCGTTCGCCGGTTGTACGAGGCCGGTGTGCCGATCGTGCTCAATTCCGATGATCCAGCCATGTTCAACACGACGCTGACCAGGGAATATGAGATCGCCGCCTCGCACTTCGGGTTTTCCGAAGACGAATTGCGCGGACTCGTGGATAACAGTTTCCGCTATGCTAGAGTCCTCAACCGGCCATGAGAATTCTCCTGCCGCTGCTCGCCGCTCTATCGTGTCTGCCTGCTTCGGGGCAGTGGAATTCGCTGTTTGACGGCAAGCAACTGGACCGCTGGAAGGAAACCGCATTCAGCCGGAAAGGCGTGGTGGCCGTGGAGGACGGAGCGATTGTGTTGCGTCCGGGCGAGCCGATGACGGGGGTAACCTGGAGCGGCGAGTTTCCACGGACGAACTACGAGATCCGGTTTGAGGCGGTGCGCCGGCGGGGCAACGACTTTTTCGCGACCGTGACGTTTCCGGTGGGCGAGTCGTTTTGCAGTTGGGTGATGGGCGGATGGGGCGGCGACATCATTGGCCTGTCGAGCATCGACAATTGGGACGCGTCGGAGAACGAGACGCGGGCGTATTTCAACTTTGAGAACGGTAAATGGTACAAGCTGCGGCTCGTGGTTACGCCCGAATATATTCGGGCGTGGATTGACGAGGAGCGCGTGATCAACGCGAGCATCGCCGGGCGCACGATCAATCTGCGCCGCGGCGAGATTAACCTGTCGACGCCGCTCGGGTTTGCTTCTTACGCCACGGAAGGGGCGGTCCGGAAGATCGAGTACCGGACGCTCAGCCGTTAAGGGTCCAATTGGGCCGGTACTGGCGCTTCAGATAGTCGTTGGCCTCGGTGGAATTAGTCACCCGGCCGGTGGCGGGATCGTACTCGAGCCTCTTGCCTACACGATGAGCGACCAGACCAAGGAGCATCTGTTCGATCATCGTGCCCGAGTAGTCGAAGTCGCAGTGCGTCTTGCTGCTGGTTCCGTTGACAACGTTGTCACTCTTCCCCTTGCAGGCGTCGAGCCAATCGCGCTGGAAGGCATCGGGTGTGACGGTACGGCCGGAGCGGTCAGCGTCGATCATCGCCTGGACAGAAGGGTTGGGCAGGCCCAGCGCGGCGGGCACTTTCCCTTCATAGAACTGAACCACCGCGAAGCCGTCCGGCCCCGCCTCGGCGCTGGGCATGGCCGTCATGCCGGGCGGCAGCGAAGGACGAGTCTGTGGCCGCGCCTGTGGCCGCGCCGGGGCTTGCGATAGCTGTCCGGTGCCGCCCACCAGCGGAAGCAACTGGTCGCGGCCACGGCGTTTGTAATAGGTGAGGTCGCCGTCGTCGTTATTCGGGATCAGGAGGCGGCTGGTGAAGTCGGCGAGAATGCTGCCTTTGGTGCCTTCGAAGATCGCGCCGTTTCCGATTTTCGCGAGGTCGATAAAGCCCTTGGGAGGTTCGGGCTTGATTCCACCCTGGTACCAGACATTGGTGATTGCGCCGCGCCACTGGTTCGCCGGCAGTTCGAAACTGACTTTCATGCGAACCGGGCAGATATCGGGGTGATACTTATCAGTTAGTTCCTGATCGACCTCGATGGCAGTGGGCGCGCCGGCGTCGATGACGTTCCAAACCAAATCCATGGTATGAGCGCCCATGTCGCCGATTTGCCCGACGCCGAAATCGCGGTACATATTCCAGAAAAGGCAATTGAGGCCATTGGAGCCGCCAAAATACTGCGGGCTGTAGGGATGGTAGGGCGACGGGCCGATCCACTGTTCGTAGTGCAGAGACGCGGGTGGTTGGCCCTGCGCGGCAGGATAGCCCGGACGTGGGAGTTTGCGGCTGTCCCAACTATGGACGGCCTTCAGATCGCCGATCGCGCCGTCGAGAATGAGTTCGCGCAAACGTTCGAAGTTAGGGTACGCGTGCCGCTGGGTGCCGTGCTGGGTGGCGACCCTGGCCTTGCGCTGGAGGTAGTTGGCGCGGACCGTGCGCACTTCCTCGACCGAGATGCCGAGGGGCTTTTCGCAGAAGACGTGCATGTTGCGGTTCAGCGCCCAGTTGGCGATGAAGGCGTGATGATGATCGGCGGTGCAGATGATCACCGCTTCGACGTCTTTCTGGTCGAGGCACTGACGCCAGTCGGAATACGTTTTCGCCTTGGGAAACGCCTGGAGAGCTTCTTTGGTGCGGAGGTCGTTCACATCACAAAGAGCGACGACGTTCTCTGACTTCAGGACGTTGAAGTGAGCCGACCCACGGCCCCAGACGCCGATAAGGGCGATGTTGAGTTTGTTGCTGGGCGCGCCCTGGCCGCGCAGCGTGCCGCTTTTCAAGATCGTGAGTCCCGCGGCTGT
>JAEUQD010000947.1 GCA_016789925.1 Bryobacterales bacterium
CGCCGCGTGGTGTGCGTATGGCGCAAGGCGATCTCGCGCAGATTGCGGTCGCCGGTTTCCTTCGCCGCGTAGAAGATGATCCCTACGTTCATCATGATGTCGATGAAGAGCGAATTCTCGGCGACGAACGAGCGGAGAAACTGCCCCTTCTCGTTAAACCGCATTGCCAGCGTGCGGCCGGCCTGCACCATCACATCCTTCAGTTCTTTTTCCCCGGTCGCCTGGTACCAGCGGTGATAGGTCGAAAAGAAGATGAACCCAAGGTCGTGCACGTCGCGATCGAACTTCCGGGGTTCGAGCGGCTTGGAATAGCGGACGGCCTGTTCCATCCAATACTTCGCGTCGCCGTTGGCGCCCCGGTCGGCATGATAGCGCCGCAGGATCCACATAATCCCCGGGAAGAACCCGTCGCACCAGTGAGTCCACTTCGGACCATCGTGCTTCCACTTCCCATTCTGCGTGTACATCGGATAGTAGTCCGGGTACCGCTCAATCGCCTTCTGCGTCTGCTTCTGGGCAAACTCCACAGCCCCGGCCAGCAGCGCCTTGTCCGAGTCCAGCTCGAAATGAATCACTTGCTTTCCTTCCCTAAATCACTGCGGACGCGCCAGACCATCCGTAAACCGCGCGGCAACTCCAGGCGCGACCCGCTTATATTGATGATGCCTTGTTTGTCGACCGCCGTGCGAGTCCACCCGGGGAGCCCGGCGATGTCTTCGATCTTCGCGTCGATGTCGGCGTGCGCCCCGGGGAAGTCGACGGCAGTCAACGCCACGGCCACTCGCAGGAATTCCACGCGGGCGTAGTATCGTTTGAAGCCCAGTAAACGCGCCTTCACGACCGCCCCGCGCGGCACCATCGTCTTGCCCTTCCAACGCGCGTTCTCGACCACGTGTCCGGTGATCTGGTCGCCGATCGCCGCCTTGTCGAACTGGATGGTCTCGTCAAAGGCTACCGTCAGGCCCAGCCCGTCGGGCAATTCCACCGGCACCACCGGTTCCGGCGCCGCCGTCGCGGGCGCCGGTTCCGGGTCGGCAAAGGAAATGGTCGATTCGCCCGTGTACTGACGGCATCCGGAGAACGAAGTCAGGTTCCGGCTCTCGGTGCCTTCCGCGTCGGTCAGGACCAGTTCCGAGGCCTTCGGCAGCAGGAAGTCGTGCTCCCCGATGGTCACACGCGCGTACTCCATCCGGTCCCGCGCCGCCTTGATCGGCAGATGTTCCGGAATGTCATCGGCTTCCACCTCGAGGCGAATGAGGTCCAGGGTTTGGGTGTCGGCCTCAAACCATCCTTTGTATCCCGTGACGCCTTCCAAAGGTCCGGAGCGCAGCAGGTATCCGCTGCGGATTCGCGGGACGCTGAACCGGTAGCGGTGGGCCTTCCCGTTCGCATAAGCCACTTCGCCTTCATATTCGAAGGCAGCCGATCCGGCGAGGAAGACGGCCCGGGCGTGCAGCGCGAAATTCCCGTTTCCAATCGTTCCTCCGACAATTCGCCCGATCTCACGGTCGTCAAACTTGCCTGCTCCAGGCCAGGCGAACATTTCCTTGCCCTGTACGAGCGCCACTTCGAGCCGGATGGTGTCGACCAATTGGAAGCGGCGCGACTTCGCGGCCCGCCGCGAGCGCTCAATCTGCTGCAAACAGGTATAGTCCGGAATCCGTGTCAGAATATCGCGCATGTGCGCCTGGATCCGGCCGATCCGGATGGCTTCCGCGGTTACCGGCGGGCGAGCTTCGCCGGCAGCCAGCAGTAACGCCGGCGCCAGCCACCCAAGTCGACGCATGCCCTCAGGGTATCGCGTTCAGGGCCTTTGCTACCATCCAAGAGATGTCAACCAAGGTTACTGTCCTGAACAACGGTCCTCTGCGGATCGAAGGCGATTTCTCTGTCTGTGACGCTACGGCCAAGGAGTTCGGTTTAGCTGGGCGAACCGTCATTTCGCTCTGCCGCTGCGGCCTCTCGGAAAACAAGCCCTTCTGCGACGGGTCGCACGCCCGCCAGGGCTTCCAGTCCGCCTGCGAAGCTCGGGACCTCCCGCCGCCGAAGCCGAGGGTTTAGTTCGCCCCTCGTTGCCAGCAGACTCGGGCCGCTCCGAAGGGCGCGGCCCGCTTCCTCTAGTCAGCCGGTATACCAACAGGAACCTGCCACGACCTCCTCGGAGCCGGTATCCTTCCTGCCCGCAAATACGAACGCAACGCCTGGTGGAAATGAACCTCCATCAGCCGCCGCGCCGCCCCTGACTCGATCCCCGACTGGCGCAGTACCGTCATCGCGTTATGGAACAGCGCCGGCAGGTTCTCGTGCGTCAGATTGGCCACCGCGCTATAGGCTTGCTCGCTGGCTTCAATCGTCAGCCCGCCCGCCTCCTGAATGAGGCGCCGCAAGCGTGCACCCGTCCTCCGGTCGGAATCGAGGATGAACGCCGGCGGCACCGTATCGAGCGACAGCAGCGACGCCGCAATCGCCCCCTGGCACACCAGCGGCATCAGACTCTGGCGGCCCTGGGGCGTGTCGGCCGCCACCACGATCTTCCCCCGCCAGAATTCCTGGAGCGCAGCCATCTCGGCGATTGTGCGCGCAAACATCCGGGCCGATGGCACCGTGATGATGACGATGTCGGCTCCGGCCAAATCGGTCCAGTTCCGCGCCGGCCATCCTGCCCGCAACGAATTGGCGATCCGGCTGGCCGTGCGAAGCGAAGGCGCCTTGACAGGGCCAAGTAAGGGCGCCAGGCGTGACAGCCGGGCTACCAGGTTATGCCGCGTCGGTCCCGACGCGACCAGGGCTAGTGAGGGCGACCTGTTCATCGATCAGTGCTGCTTTCAGTGTCTTAATACGGTCGCGGTATTGCGCCGCTTTCTCGAATTCAAATTTCTTCGCGGCTTCCCGCATTTGCTCTTCCAGCGAGCCGATCAGCCGGCTGCGCTCTTCCAGGCTGAGTTGTGCGCCGGGCTCTTCGGGCTCCTCAATGGGAACCGTCACGTAGTCCGCCTCGGCAATGGCGACCAGGCTCATGTCAATCGGCTTGATGATCGACTGCGGCGTGATGTTGTGCTCTTCGTTATAGGCCAATTGGATTTGCCGCCGCCGATCGGTTTCCGCCAGTGCGCGCTTCATACTGTCGGTACGGACGTCCGCATACAGAATCGCCATTCCGTTTAGATTACGTGCGGCGCGTCCAATCGTTTGGATCAGCGACCCCGCCGAGCGCAGAAAGCCTTCCTTGTCGGCGTCCAGAATCGCTACCAGCGAAACTTCGGGAAGGTCCAACCCTTCCCGCAACAGGTTCACGCCAATGAGTGCGTCGAACGTGCCACGCCGCAGATCGCGCAGGATCTTGATGCGGTCCAGCGTTGTCACCTCTGAGTGCAGGTACGCGCACTTCACCCCGGCTTCAGTGTAGTACTGGGCCAGATCTTCCGCCATTCGCTTGGTCAACGTCGTCACCAGTACGCGCTCGTTGGCCTCGGTTCGCAGGCGGATTTCCTTCAGCAGGTCGTCCACCTGGCCGCGAATCGGCCGGATGGCCACTGGCGGATCCACCAGGCCGGTCGGCCGGATCACCTGCTCCACCACGACACCGGCGCTCTTGGTCAATTCGTAGGGACCCGGCGTCGCCGACACGTAAATCACCTGGTTGACCCGGTTCTCATACTCCTCGAACGTTAATGGACGATTATCCAGGGCCGACGGCAGCCGGAAGCCGTGGCTCACCAGGTTCTCCTTCCGCGACCGGTCCCCGTGGTACATGCCCCCGATTTGCGGCACGGTCTGGTGGCTCTCGTCGATGAAAACCAGCGCGTCGTGCGGCAGATAATCCAGCAGCGTCGGCGGCGCCTCGCCCGGCAGCCGGCTCGTGAAATGCCGCGAGTAGTTCTCGATGCCATGGCAGAAACCCACCTGCCGGATCATCTCGAGGTCAAACCGCGTCCGCTGACTCAGCCGTTGCGCTTCGATCGTCTTGCCCTGCTGCACCAGTTCCTGCGTCCACCACAGCAATTCGTGCTCGATCGAAATCAGCGCCTGCTCCCGCGTATCGGCGCTCATCACGTAGTGCGACTTCGGGTAAATCGGCAAGCGGTGGTAGGTCTGTTTGACCTGCCCGAGCACCGGATCAAACTGCGACAGCGATTCAATCTCGTCTCCCCATAGCTCGATCCGGAACGCGTTGTCGTCATACGTGGGAAAGACCTCGATCACATCCCCGCGCACGCGGAATGTGCCGCGCTGGAAGTTCCCCTCGGTGCGCTCGTACAGAATCTCGACCAGACGTTCGGTGATCGCCTTCCGCGTCACCTTCTGTCCCTTTTCGAGCATGAGAAGCATG
>JAEUQD010001001.1 GCA_016789925.1 Bryobacterales bacterium
TCCTTGGAAGAATACAGCAGGAGTTCTTCCTTCGGCTTGCGGTTTTCCAGGTCGTACGTGCGGCCTAGGTAGAATACTCCGAGCTTTTCGAAATCGGTCATGGCAGAAGCTTACATTATCGCGAGGAATTCGGCCGTCACCGCGGCCGTGTCTTTTCCCAGAGGTTGGGGCGGACTCGCCCGGTGTTCGTGATCCGACAGGCGCATCGGGTTTTCCGGGAAAGACACTTGGCCCAGTTGGTCGTGGTTGACCGTCAGTACACCCGCGTGCGGATGGCGCAGAGCCTCCGACAGCGGCACTACTTGTCCGCAGGGCACTTCCGCGGCGTCAAACTGTTCCTGCCAGTAGGCCGCGGGCCGTTGCCGCAACACAGCTTCGATGAGCGCCACCAGCACGTCCCGATTCTCGTTGCGCAGCCGGTTGTCGGCAAAGCGTGGATCGTCCGCCCAATCGCTTTGGCCCAGCGCCACGCAGAATCGTCGCCACAGGCGCTCGTTAGTCACGCCGATGATGAGCGGTTTGTCCTGCGTATGGAACAACTGGTAAGGCACGATGTTAGGCTGCGCTACGCCCACGCGCCGCGGATCGTTGCCGGTGTTTAGCGTGGCGGTGGCGAGGTTCGACATCGCGCAGAGCATCCCCTGGAAGAGCGACACTTCAATCCGCCTCCCTTGCCCGGATTTTTCCCGCGCATACAGCGCCGCGAGAATCGCCTGGCCGGTGAACAGCGCGGCCAGAATATCGGCCACGGGAAACGCGACTTTCACCGCATCCACACCTTCCGGCGCGGAGGCATGCATGCTGCCGGACACGGCTTGCAGGATGATGTCGTAGCCGGGCCTCTGGGCCTGCTCGCCGGTCTGGCCGAAGCCGGATACCGAAGCGTAGATCAATCGCGGGTTACCTACGCGAAGCGCCTCCGCGCCGATGCCGAGACGCTCGGCGACGCCCGGCTTGAAGTTCTCAATCACGACGTCCGCCTTGCGCGCAATCGCTTCGACCAAACGGCGGCCTTCGGCCGATTTCAGATCGACGGCCACGCTTTCCTTGTTGCGGTTCATCGACAGGAAATAGGTGGACCAGCCATCGAGGAACGGCGGACCCCAATTGCGCGTCTCGTCGCCCGCGCCCGGCTCCTCGATCTTGATCACGCGGGCGCCCAAATCGCCTAGCAGCATTGTGCAAAATGGACCGGCCACGGCCCGCGTCAAGTCCAAAACCAACACGTTTTCGAGAGGAGCCACGCCTTTCATTCTCACCCGATACACTGGAGAACTTCATGACGGAACTCATTCACAACCCGGCTGAGATCGACTTCGAGCGTCCCGGGAAGCATCACTACCAGGTCGCATTTCATCTGGATGGCACGTGGGGATACTCGCTCGTACCCCTCACCGTGATCAACGGATTGCGCGGCCCCAACGCCAACGGGATCATCTGCTTTGGCGGTACGCATGGCAACGAATACGAGGGCCAGTTGGCGGTGAAGCGCCTATGCGCGGACCTGGACCCAGCGCAAATGTCTGGCCGTGTGATTCTGATGCCCCAGCTTTCCGAAAGCGCCTGCATCGCGAATTCGCGGACCTCGCCGCTGGATGGCGTGAATATGAACCGCGCCTTTCCGGGCAATGCGCGTGGCA
Source organism: Bryobacterales bacterium (assembly GCA_016789925.1). Lineage (GTDB taxonomy): Bacteria > Acidobacteriota > Terriglobia > Bryobacterales > Bryobacteraceae > JADLDI01. The sequence goes on from JAEUQD010001001.1 coordinate 1,641, forward strand.
CCATCTCCTACCGGATTTCGAATTTCGTCAAGACCCGCGTGTTTCCGCACGGCCGCGTCGTGATCGATCTGCACTCCGGCGGCAAGGAAGGGGCCTTCCCCATCTGCACGTCGTTCCACCCGATTCCGGACAAGGCGCAGCAGTCGGAAACGGCGCGTGTGGCCCGCCTGTTCGATCCGCCGATCATCCTGATCTACGCAAGCACGATGGCTTCCGGGCTGCTCACCGACGAAGCGGAAGCCGAAGGCAAGATCACCGTGGGCAGCGAGTTGGGCGGCGGTGAAACCACCGACCGCGAAGGCGTTCGAACGGGCTACGAGGGCCTTCTGAACGTGATGAAGCACTATGGACTGCTGGACGGCGACATCGTCAGGCTGCGCCCCGATGGTCCGGAACCCAGGCTGGTGCGCGCCGATCAGCTTCATTACTACGTGCCCTGTCCGCGCGATGGCGTATGGGAGCCCGTGGTGGACCGCGGCGAATGGGTCGACAAAGACCAGTTGATCGGCCGTCTGCACGATTTCTCAGACCATGCCTCGGCACCTTATGAAATCAGGGCGCGGCGGCCCGGGTGGATCGCCATGATGCACCTGTCGGCGCGGCCGGTAAAGGGGCAGACGCTGTACGTCGTCGCGGATGAAGTGCCGTGGACGGAAGTGCTTTAGCCGGGAGTCCAGATCACAACTCGCGTGAAGGCATTCTTGGGCGCGATGCCCTTAATTCCTTCGGAGTCGCGTTCGCCATAGACGATGTAGTAGACGGTTACGAGGCGTCCGTCCGGACGTTGAACCGTCACTGGATAACCGAGGTCAGCGTGGTCGCCGTCCCATGCCAGCATGGTGCGTTCCGGCCGGTTCCAGGTGGCGCCGTCGTCACGCGAGATCATCGCCTGCACTCCATACGGTTTGTTCCGCTGGCCGAAGCTGAGCAGCAGTTCGCCGGACTGCAATCGCAGCAGATCGCCGGGACACTCGCTGTTTTCGGTGATGCGGCGGGGTGCACTCCAGGTCGCGCCCTGGTCGCGGCTGACTGTGGCGGCCAGATGCGCTCCGGCCGATGCCCGGATCACCGCCAGCAGCGCACCGTCCTTGCGCACGACGGTGGAAACTTCGTTGTAGCCGCGAGCCACGATCACCGGGGCTGACCAAGTCGCGCCCTGGTCCGTTGACTTGACCGCGAAGACAAGGTTCTCGCGCTCACGGCTCATGGGCAGCGCCCCACCGTAGCCCGTGAGCAGGAGCGAGCCGTCGGTTAGTTCGAGAATGTGGCCGAACGGATAAGCCCAATCCAGCGGTTTCACTGTGATCTGCCGCGGCGGTCCCCAGGTTTGGCCATTGTCTTTAGATGTGATCAGCCACGGGTTGGCGCGCCAGCCGTCGAAGCCGTATCGCTCGCTGTTCCACGTATACGAGACGGCCGCGGCGTATATCATGCCATCGCGCAT
>JAEUQD010001005.1 GCA_016789925.1 Bryobacterales bacterium
GGAATACGAGGCCCTTATTTGCGATCGCCTCCGAGCAGATCGCCGCCGCCTGCTCGATGGCCGGCAGTTGCGTCTCGCGGAGTTGCTGCACCAGGGCGAGGGTGCGGTCGAAATAGTCTGAAGCGGCGGACATAGTTTGAATTCTTTATTGGGCGATGCGGAAGGCGGCCATCTCGGTGGTATTGCGGACGAACAGGATGCCATTCGCGATGGCGGGGTTGTTCCAGGTCTTGCCCTCGATGGCGGAGAAACGGGCCAGTTCCTGGTGGCCGGAGGGGTCGGCCTTGACGAGTACGACGTCGCCCTGTTCGGTCAGGACAACAAGGTGTGAGCCAGCCAGCAGAAGTTGGCCGTAGCCGTACCGTCCGCCCTTCCACTTCTGCTCGCCCGTCCGGACATCGATGCAAGCAAGAATCGCTTCATCGAGCCCATACACATGATCCTCAAACAGAACCGAGGAGTTGAACTTGTTCTTCATCCGGATGTTCTGCCACACGGTCTTAGCCTGGAACTTGCTCCCAGAGGGCGTGACTTCCACCAGCGCCGCGCCATGCCCGTACCCGGCCGAGATAAAGAAGCGGTTGGTACCCGCCACAATCGGCTGCGCCGCGTTGATGTTGTATTCCGTCACCCAAGGATAGTCCCAAAGGAGTTCGCCGCTCTCCGGATCGAGCCCCATCGCGCGCACGGCGGAAACCACCAGCACCTGCCGCTTTCCATTCAGCGTCACCAGCATCGGCGCGGTATACGATTGCTCGTCGTTTTGCGAAGCCCAGATCGGTGCGCCCGTCAGCTTGTCGTAGGCAACCACCGACTTTCCATTGGCCCCGCCAGGCAGAACGATCACCTTGTTATCGACAATGAGGGGAGAAGACGACTGCGCCCACATGAGGTTCGACGCGCCGTTCTCCTCCAGAATGTTCTTGCGCCAGATCACTTTGCCGGTCCGCGCATCCAAACATCGGAATTCGCCCTCCGCGCCCAGCGCGTACAAGCGGCCCGAGTCGTATACCGGCGTCGACCGCGGACCGTCGCCCCCCATCGACTCCGAGAAATGCGCCCGCCACGAATCGGTCCAGCGGTCCCTCCCGGTCGCGGCATCGTACGCCGAGACAAACTCCTCATCGCGCCGCTGCTCGATCGTATAAGCCAGGCCGCCGGCAATCACAAACGAGGCATACCCACCGCCGATGGGCTGCTTCCACAATCGGTGCAACCCCGTACCCGGCCAGTTGGTCAGAATCGGCTTTTCCGAGTAGTGGCCCAGGCGGTCCGGCCCGCGAAAATCGGTCCAGAAATCGGTTGGCGCAGTGGCGGACGCGGCCGGCGCTGGAGTGCTCGCCTGGACGGCTGCAGGTTCCGGCGCGGGCTTCACTTCCGGAGCCGTATGCATCGCCGCGCGGCTCTCCTCCAGCGCCCGCGCGCGACTCTCCTGATCTCCAAAGGAAAAGATCGGGCGGATGCCGCCTCCATCTCGTTCCCAACGCAAACCCCAGAAATAGTACAGGTGGGCAACCGAGATCACGGCGATCGCCACCGAGCCCGCGAACTTCCAGCGCAGCGGCGTGGCACGCAACCAGAGCAGCACAAGGCCGATCGGAGGAAGCAGCACGCTGGCCAGTACGAGCACGAACAGACTCCGAAGCCAAGGCATCTCTTCCATTGTGGCGCGGAGCCGGGGCAGTGTGCCCACTGGAGGCGGATTCCCCGTGTCCGGACAGCCGGGTGGCGGGACTGGTGTCGCGTCCGTTCCCTTGCCCGGGCCGTTTGCGAGTAGATGGTCCCGCCGGCGTCGTCGCACCGGAAAAATTAGCTCCGGCTCCCGTTTGAAACGCGACACCGACAACGGGCGTAGTTCCGGATTGGGCGGGATCTCTGGCAGACGGCCAAAGCCGCTCGAAGGTTCTTCCGGCTTGACGGGCCGGTCTGACTCAGACCGCGCAAACGCGCGGATTAGCCTGGTAACAGGCTGTGATTGCCGTCGCTGCATACTCGGACGGCGAGATAGGGAGCACGCGGGTTAAGCGGTCGGGGCGAAATCAACCGCTTCAATCTTGCGAAACAACTCCGGCACGGTGCCCGGGCTCCGCGCCGGCCGGCCGGCCCGGCTCTTGCGCAACGCCACCAGCGTCTTTAGGGCCTGCTGGAACGATCGCCGCGCCGACGTGGCGCTCTTGCGAATCCGGACACACTCCTTGGCGGTGGGCGGATGCTCCAGGAGCAGTGTAGCTTCCAGGCGGGCGAACCTGTCCATTCTCCACTGGGCGTACGCCATCTGGTCGACCAGAAACTTCTCGGTCACCGATGACGGTTGATACTGCGCTTGCAGACGGTCGACATACTCCTGCAACGGAGTGATGGCCGATTTGGGCCCACTCGGATTGTTGGAGTCGTTATCCATCCGCCTCCGATTATATGACGGCATCAGACAACAAAAGGCCGGTACTCACCAAACTTGGCGAGACACCGACCTTCTAGCGAAAAGTGTAACAAGTGATGTCAAGTTTAGATGTTGCAAAAATCAGCATTCAAGCATCGAAAATGACGGTGAGCCTGAGGCAAATAATTAAAGCCATTGGACAAATCGGCGACTGGAAATAAATTCCGATCCGTTGTGAACGGCATTTGGGGACCGGGGTAAACAAATGGAGAAGCCCTGGCGGAGAATCAACCCCAGGTCGTGCCTCACCTGTGAGATGATAGCCTCGCTCCGGCTATGATGACGCACCTTCCGATTCTCATGCTGCTCGGTGTGGCTTGTGCCTTCGCGCAGCCCGCCTACGATCTGATTCTCAAAGGCGGTCGTGTGATCGACCCCAAGAATGGTGTCGACCGCGTAGCCGACGTGGCGATCAGCGGGGGCAAGATCGCCCGCATCGACGGCTCCATTCCCCCGGCCCGGGCCCGCCGTGTGGCCGATGTCACTGGCCTGTATGTCACGCCGGGACTGATCGACATCCACGCTCATCTCTACAACCGCCCGGGCTATCCGTTTCCGAAGCGCAATCAAAGTGTGCAGCCGGATTCGGTCTCGTTTCGGTC
>JAEUQD010001041.1 GCA_016789925.1 Bryobacterales bacterium
ACCTTGCGGAATGCCTCGGCAAAGCCGGAATCCGCCGGCGCCGTGTACATCGGGTTGCCGCCCAAAACCAGCAGGGTGTTCACCTGGCCGGCTTTCATCTCACCCACCAGCGCGTTCAAATCCGCGTACTGGCTGGCCGGATTAAACTCGATCGGCTCCGTATAAGTTACGGTCTTGCCCGTGTTGCCCAGCGCCACGTTGATCGCGGCAGCCAGCGCATGAACCGCGGCGGACTGATGTTCGCCGGGGATCACCACCGAAGTGCCCTTGTGCTCGGACAAGTCCTTCACGATCGCCTTCAGGTAACCGCTCGCTTTGGTGGTCGCCGCAGGCGTTCCTACGCCCAACTCAGCGGCCAGCGCCCTCGCGAAGCTTTCTACCTCGGCTGACGTCAGCGGAAGCCGGTGGTCCGCCATCGCCCCCGTGTTCGACGGGCACGGTTCCACCACATACAGCCGGTTCGGGTTGGACGCATCCGCGCGCCGCCGCCCGGCGAACTGCCGCGCATACGCAACCGATCCCGGAAAGCGGTACAGGAAGTCGGCGTCCAGCGACACGATGACGTCCGCATTCGCCAGGTTATAGACGGCATTGACAGGTTCGCCAAACGCCATCTTGGTTCCCGCCAGAGATTCAGCGCGCGACACCGCCTCGTATTGATACCACTTCGCCTGCGGATACGCAGTCAGAAACTGCTTCATCCACGCGTACAGCGTTGGCGAAGTCACGGTTTCAGTCAGCAGGCGGAAACCCTCTCCGCGCGTGGCCAGCAGTTGCTCGCGTAGCATGTTCAGCGTTTCCTGGAAACGCTGCCAGCTCGACGGGCGGCCTTCGCGCAGCGTCCCCTGCGACCTGTCCGGGTCCCACATATCTAACACCATCGCCTGGCGGTAGGGATCCGTCGAGCCCAGCGAATCCGGGTGTTGCGGGTTGCCCTCGACCTTCGTGGGACGCCCCTGGTGGCTCTCCACGAGCACGCCCTGCGCGTAACCCGCCAGCGGCAGCGCCGTCGCAAAGAGCAGCGGCACGCCCGGAATCTGGTCTTCCGGACTGGTCACATAAGGTACGATCTTCTCCGGCGGCTGCTTGGTACAGGCCGTCAGCCCTGCCAGTCCAAGCGATGCGCCTAGCAGATGCAAGAGGCGACGCCGGCTCGTCGGATTCGACCATTCGGATGTCCCCGCCGTGAACTCGTGGTCCACTAACGAGCGAAACTCCGGTGTCTCCGCTGCCTCTTCCAAGCTCCGCCAGAACTCGGGACCTGTCTTCGAGGCTAAACGCGCCCGGATCGCATCCAAATCAAGCTGTGTTGGGATATTCGGTTGACTGCTCATCGGTGACAGACCGTGCAATCGGTCAGCTTTCGGACCTTGTATTCACTCACCAGTCGTGCCCCTAGAACCTCTTGCGGCTCTGCGGGTTTGTAATCCATCTGGAAAACTTTGTCCTTGGGTCGTATGAATTTTTCCGGCGCCCGGTGACAATCCAGACACCATTCCATGAACAAAGTGTTTTCCTGCCACATCAGTGGCATCTGATCGACCCGTCCGTGGCACGCTGTGCAGCCCATCCCCTTGTTCACATGAATGCTGTGGTTGAAGTAAACGTATTGGGGCAGGTCATGCACGCGAGTCCACTCCAGCGACTTGCCGCTCCGGTAGCTTTCCCTTACCGGCTCCAGCATCGGCGCATCCGACCAGATCTGCGAATGACACGACATACAGGTTTCCGTCGCCGGAATCCCCGCCGAAGCGGCCTTTTCCACCGACGTATGACAATAACGACAATCGATCCCGATCCCCTGCACATGATGTTTGTGCGAGAACGGAACGGGCTGTTCCCGCGGCACACCCACATTCGTGTTGTAGGCCGAGCGGTTCAGTGCGAATAAACCCGCAGCGAGCCCACCCACAATCACAACCGTCGCGATCAACGAGGTTTTGACGAATGCGTTTGTACTGGGTCGAAAGATTTGGGCCATCTTCCCCCCTAGCTAACTAATCGAGACTGCCCTTCAGGCGTCTGTGCACACACAGCACACCAGCGGCGTCCAGACAGACCCTGGACGAAAGGGCTTTGATTTGAGCGCAAGGCGTTATTATTGCACAACGGAAATTGGGGCGTCCAATCCGTCTCCTACCGCCCCCGGTCCCAAAACAACACGCGCCCCGGCACATCCCGCTTCACTGACCAAAGCGTTCCGCCGGCAGAAATAAATAAGGTCCGAAAGTCTTCCCCGCCGAAAGCGCAGTTCGTTACTTCATCCACCGGAACCGGGATAAACTCCACCCATTTACCCTGTTGGTCGAAAACATACACGCCGCCCTTGAATTTCGCCGCGCTTTCCTGCGCCGATGCCTTGTTCCGCCCACCCGCGACATACAGCCAGCCCCGACGGTCGCTCTTGATTCCATCGGGTCCCCGGCCATCCGCCCAGTCGAAAATCAGCTTCTTCGACCCCAAATCCACATCCCCGTTCGCCCGCAGCCGGAACCGCCAAAGCTTCCGCGGCCCACCCGGCGTGTTGTTGTTATTGTCCGCGACAAACAGGGATTGATCTCCTTCGCTGACCAATACGCCATTCGGACGGTCCACCACCGCGTGCGGGATCACCCGCGTCACCTTCCCCGGCCCGTCAATCCGGTAAACCGCCTCTTCCAGTTGCATCCCGTCGCGCTTTCCGTAGCGCGGGTCGGAAAAATAGATCCGGCCCTTCGAATCCATCGTCAGGTCGTTCGGCGAATTGAACTTTTTGCCCTCAAACGAGTCCGCCAGCACGGTCAACGTCCCGTCCAATTCGGTCCGCGTGATCCGCCCCGCCTGCGACTCGCAGGCGATCAGCCGCCCCTGCGGGTCGAACAGCAGCCCGTTGGTCCCCCGCGATGGTTCCCGAAAGACCTCCACGCCCTTCCCCGCCCGCCATCGGGAAATCTTGTTCTGGTGCGTGAAGTACAGCGCCTGCTCCTTGTAGTTCCATGCCGGACCCTCCCCCGCGCCCACTTCCCCTTCATTCTTCGCAGGAATCGTCACCTGCCCCCATACGCCCAGGACAACGGCCAAACCGCTGAGAATCGTTCGCAACACCCTGTCAAACTAACACATGATGGACAAGTTTCTCTGGGTCTTCCTCGGCGCTGGACTCGGCGGCGCCGCCCGCTACTTCGTCTCGGTCCTCATCATCCTCCGCTATCTCGGCCCCTTCCCCCTCGCCACCTTCAGCGTCAACATCGCCGGCTCCTTCCTCATCGGCATCTTCATGACCCTCTTCACCAACCAGTACCCCCACCACGAGAATCTCCGCCTCTTCCTCGTCACCGGCATCCTCGGCGGCTTCACCACCTTCTCGAGCCTCGAATGGGAACTCCTCCAAACCGCCCGCTTCGGCGCACGCTCCCTCGCCCTCTTCTACCTCGCCTCCAGCGTCGCCGCCGGCTACGCAGCCGTCTGGCTCGGCGCCGTTCTCGCTCGCAGACCGTAAACCCCTGGCGGGGTTTTCCACACAATTGCCCCCCTTGCGTCCGTCAGGCTGTTCCCATAGAATCCCGCCATGCAACCCATTACCCGTGGCTTACTGACTGTCCTGGCCGCCGTCACCGCCTCCGCCCAGACCGTCGAGTTGTTCGAGGCTCCCAACTCCTACTTCACCGTCGCCACCGCCAACAACGACCGCGGCGACATTGTAGGCTACTTTCAAGAAGTGGATTCGTTGATCCGCGCAGGTTTTGTCCGCGATCATTCCGGCTCCACTACTGTCTTCTACATTCCTGACTCGCGAGATGTTGTGCCCCGCGAAATCAGCCCAGCCGGTGAAATCGTCGGTTACTACCTCGACGCGGCCACGAACATATCTCGAGGTTTCCTCCGGAATCGCGAGGGCATCCTGACTACCATCGCCGTTCCCGGCGCCTCCGTCGTGGTCGCCAACGGCATCAACCCGTCCGGGGAAGTCACCGGGGCCGCCCTGATTGACGGATTCTGGCACGGATTCGTCCGGAGCCCCTCGGGCACGGTGTCCCTTCTCGGAATCCCGCATGCGTTTTCCACGGCCATCAATCCAGGCGCAACGGTCACCGGCTTCCTCGCCACGGATCATACCGCTTTCGTCCGTGACTCCTCCGCCACTGTAACCTACTTCCAGGCTCCCGGCGCCGAACGGACTCTTCCCGTCGCTCTCAACGCCAATGGCGAAGTCACGGGTTGGTTCGCCACCTACCCCGGTGGCCCGAGCCAGGGTTTCCTCCGCAGCCGCGCCGGCCAGTTTGAGCTTTTCGGTCCACCCGGTTTCTCCTACACCGAGCCGCAGAGGATCAACAGTGCAGGAGATATCGTCGGCTGGAGCTTCCAGTTGCCCGCCAACCAACGCGCATTCCTCCGCACCCGCAACGGCGCCCTCACCTTGCTCGATATTCCCAACTCGTCCGGGTCGGCTGCCAACGGTATCAACAACTCCGGAACCGTCGTTGGCTGGACCAACGACTTGGCCCTAAACAAGCTCGTGGCGTTCGCCATGCGTCCTTGAGGTCTGTGGGACTCGCAGACCGTAAAATCTTTGGCGGGTTTCCCCAGACAATCGCGCTCTCCCCTGTAGAGCCCCAATATGACCCAACCCTGCCAGTTCACCTCCCCGGCATCCTTGCCGTTTCCGCCCCTCCCCGAGGAACTCTCCGTTCCCGACACCCCTGATCCAGCCGCCGCTTCCGACGAGCTCCGCCGCTTCTTTCGCACGGGCGCGGTCCTGTTCGATACGGGCGCTTACCTCCTCAACTTCCAGCCCGTCAACCAGCCCCTGATTACCTACGACGGCACGCTCCGCATGATTCGCGGCAATGCACTGGGCGGTTTCACCGCCAGCGGCGACCTCTACCAGCGCCTCACCGCCGACACTCCCAACGGTCCCGTCCTCCAACCGCCACCCGACCCGCGCCGCGGCATCCCCATCCTGCCCCTTAAGCAATACCGCCTCTACCTTCGTGTCACCGATCTCCCCGCCACCGGCTTCTTCACCGGCGGCCGCGCCCGCTTCGGCTTCGAGCTCTACCGTTTCAATTCCAGCAACAACACCTGGGCCCAGGAACCCGGCGGGACCTTCCGCGCCGATCTCGCGCTCCGGCCCACACCCCCCGGATTCGTCAACTCCGCCGATTTCTTCGATGGCGATGTCACCAATGCTGCCGGCGCCTTCGCCGGCCGCATGAGCATGGGCTGGGTCTCGTCCTTCTTCCGTAGGGCGGCCGTCGAATTCGATCGCGTCAAAGACGCCGACGACGTCGACATCGCCACCTTTCAGCGGGCCTTCCTAGATGCCGGCTGGGAGGTCAGTTTTTTCACAAGCAACTCCGACGTCCAGGAACCCAACGGCGAGTTCTGGAGCGACGCCGAGATGCACCAGGCCCTCCTCGCCCGCCGCGACAGCGCCGACCTCGACTCCGAGTGGCGTTTCCACCTTCTCGCCGTCCGCCGCATATCGAGCACCGAACGCGGCGTCATGTTCGATACCGGCGCCACCGACTCCAACAAGGTCCCCCGCGAAGGCGCCGGCATCTCCTGCAACTGGGTCATCCCCAACGCCGACCCCTGGGGGCTCGTCAAAGGACAACGCTTCGGTGCCACCGGCAACCCCTACGTGCGTACCGCGGTCCACGAAATCGGCCACGCCATGGGACTCGTTCACAACACCGTCGACAACGGCATCATGAACGCTACCAACGTCATTGCCTCCAACGGCACCGCCCAGCTTCCCTTCCCCAACAACATCGTCTTCCAGTTCCACCCCGACGACACCCGCCGCCTCCGCCACTACCCCGATGTCTA
>JAEUQD010000016.1 GCA_016789925.1 Bryobacterales bacterium
GGGCGGCGGCGGGCGCGGAGGAGGATGCCGGTCATCAGTAGGAGTGGCGGGGCGGCGAGGATGGCGATGGCTTTGTTGAGGGAGGAGCGGCGGGCCTGGTCCTGGGCGGCGGCGGTGCGCTGGCACATGACGCATTGGCCGCGGGCGGCGTCGGGGAGGAGGGCGAGGAGGGAGAGGAGGAGGACGATGGGCGCGGGGAAGAGGAGCCAGCGGAGGCGGCGGACCTCGAACTTCATATGCATGAAGTAGGCGACGATGTAGACAGCCTTGAGGGTGGAGAGGCCGAGGAGGGCGAGCAACATCACGCTGAGCGGCGTGTGGATGTAGGCCAGGAAGACTTCGACGGCCGTGAGCACGAGGAGAAAAGTCCAGACGCGGGTAAAGAGAGCCATATCAGGGTTTCACCGCCATGAGATAGACGAGGGGGAAGACGAACATCCAGACGAGGTCGACGAAGTGCCAGTAGAGGCCGGCGACTTCGACGTCGTCGTGCGTGAAACGGCGCGAACGGAACCCGGCGGCGACGATGCCGAGGTAAATGACGCCCGCGGTGACGTGCAGCATGTGGAGTCCGGTAATGCCGAAGAAGACGGCGCCGAAGAGGGGTTCGCCCCAGGGGTTGGACCAGGGAGTGACCTGCATGTCGCGGATGAGGTGGGTCCATTCGGTGAGGTGGAGGGCGACGAAAGCCGCGCCGCAGAGCATGGTGATGAGGAGCCAGCGGATGGTTTTGCCGGATTCTTTGGCGTGGACGGCGGCGACCATGGTGAGGCTGGAGGTAAGCAGCACGAGGGTCATCACCGAAGAGAAGACGATGCTGGGGAAGAACTCGAAGGGCGCGGGCCACTGGGCGGAGCCGAGGCGGAGGTAGGTGTAGCAGATGAGCAGGGTGGCGAAGGTGAGGGCATCGGAGACGATGAAGAGCCACATGCCCAGCTTCTTGGAGGGGATGTTGAACGGGCGGGCGAGGGATTCCGCGCTGGCTGCGGTCATGCCTGCCCCCAGATGGCGAATAAGAACATGAGATAGATCCAAAGTCCGGTGAGGAAATGCCAGTAGATTCGGGCGGCGGCTTCGCGCGCCCAGATGAGAGCTATGATACCGCCGATGGTGTGAGCGGCGTGGAGGAGGGAGAAGACCCAGAGGAACCAGTCGCCCGGTTGGGCGGCGGGGAGGTCGCGCCAGACGAAGGCCTGTCCGGTGAGGAAGGCGACGCCGAGGATCCAGGCGGAACGCCGCCAGCCGACATGGAGGACGAGGCTGGAGATGATGAGCAGCGAGGTGTTGACCCAGATGAGCGGCGGGAGGGGAACGCCTTCCCAGTCGCCGGCCATGTTGCGGCGGACGACCATGGCGCTGGTGAGTCCGGCGAAGAGCATGGCGATGGAGGCGCAGAGGACCCAGGCGGCGGTGGCGGAGACCTGCTGGCGAGTGTGTTCGGAAAGCATGGGGCTATTCGTCCGACTGCATGACGAAGTCGCGGGGACGGCCCGGCACGGAGTACTCGTAGGGACCGTGGTTGACCTGGAGAGAGTGGCTGGGCTCGGTCCATTCGAGGGTGGTGGCGTTCCAGGGGTTGACGGGGGCTTTTGCGCCGCGCTTCATACTCCAAAAGAGATTGATGACGAACAGGACCTGCACGGCGGCAACAAAAAACGCCATGTGGGTGATGCCCAGATGGAGGCGGGTAAGCGGGGCGAGGAACTCGAACTCCTTGAAGTCCGGGTAGCGGCGGGGGTTGCCGACGATACCGGCCAGGTGCATGGGGATGAAGATGGCGTAGACGCCGATGAAGGTGAGATAGAAGTGGATCTTACCGAGGGTTTCGCCGAGGTAGCGGCCGTACATGGCGGGGAACCAGTAGTAGGTAGCGGCGAAGATGGCGAAGATGGCGGCGACGCCCATGATGAGGTGGAAGTGACCGACGACGAAGTAGGTGTCGTGGAAATAGAGGTCCATGGTGGGCTGGCCGAGGAAGATGCCGGTGATGCCGCCGCTGACGAAGAGGGAGACGAAGCCTAGGCCATAGAGCATGGCGGTGTTGAGGTGGAGCCTGCCGCCCCAGATGGTGCCGAGCCAGTTGAAGGTCTTGATGGCGGAGGGGACGCCGACGGCCATGGTGATGAGGGAGAAGGCGATGGAGGAGTAGGGGCTCATGCCGCTGACGAACATGTGGTGGCCCCAGACGAGGAAACCGAGGAAGGCGATGGCCATCATGGCGAAGACCATGGCGCGGTAGCCGAAGACGGGGCGGCGGGAGAAGACGCTGAGGACGGTGGAGACGACGCCCATGCCGGGGAGGATGGCGATGTAGACCTCGGGGTGGCCGAAGAACCAGAAGAGGTGCTGCCAGAGGATGGGGGAGCCGCCTTTATGGTCGAGGGCGCGGTCGCTGATGACGAGCCCGGCGGGGAGGAAGAAGCTGGTGTGGAGATTGCGGTCGAGCAGGAGGAGGATGCCGGCGGCGAGGAGGACGGCGAAGGCGAAGAGGCTGATGGTGGCGGTGACGAACCAGCCCCAGGTGGTGAGGGGCATGCGGAGGAGGGTCATGCCGGGGGCGCGGAGATCAATGATCGTCGTGATGAAGTTGATGGAGCCCATCAGGGAGGCGATGGAGAAGAGGGCGATGGAGATGATCCAGAGGTCGACGCCGAGGCCTTGGCCGGGTCCGGCGATCTGGCCGACGGCGGAGAGGGGCGGGTAACCGGTCCAGCCGCCGAGGGGCGCACCACCGGGGATGAAGAAGGCGGCGAGGAGGACGATGAGGCCGGCGAAGGTGGTCCAGAAGGACAGCATGTTGAGGCGGGGGAACGCCATGTCTTCAGCGCCGATCTGGAGGGGCAGGAAGTAGTTGCCGAAGCCGGATTGCGGGGCGGTGGTGAGGACGAAGAAGACCATGATGGTGCCGTGGACGGTCATCAGGGAGAGGTAGAGTTCGGGGGTCATGACGCCGCCGGCCGCGGCATCGGGCCAGAGCCATTCGAAGAGCTTCACCTTGGCGTCGGGGTAGGAGAGGTGATAGCGCATCAGCACGGAGAGGACGATGCCGATGAAGACCGAGACCAGGGCGAGGAAGTAGTATTGCTGGCCGATCACCTTGTGGTCAGTAGAGAAGATGTAACGGCGGAGGAAGCTCATTGGGCGGCTCCCGTGAGCTGGGCCGCCATCTGCTTGAGCCAGGCGTCGAATTCGGGCTTTTCCATGACGATGAGGGTGGTGCGCATCTGGTGGTGGCCGAGGCCGCAGAGTTCCGAGCAGGCCACTTCATAGGTGCCGGGCTTGTCGGCGGTGAAGGCGAGGGGGATGTCCATGCCGGGGACGAGGTCCTGCTTGAGGCGCAGTTCGCGGACAAAGAAGTTGTGGATAACGTCGCGGGCCTTGAGTTGAAGAACGATGGGAGTGTTGACGGGGACGCGGACGGCCGAGGTGACGATGTCGTCCTTACCGGTCGGGTCGGCTTCGTCGAGGCCAAAGGGATTGCCGTTGGCATCGTTGATGAACTTGATGGCGGTGCGGCCGAACTTGCCGTCGACGCCGGGGTAGCGGAAGCTCCAGGCGAACTGTTTGGCCATGGTTTCGATGCGAATGGCCTGGGGCGAAGGCTGCTCGATGTGCAGGTTGCTCCAGATGGTGGAACTGGCGGCGGCGATGCCGACGAACAGAAGCGCGGCGGCGGCGGTCCAGACGAATTCCAAGCGGTTGTTGCCTTCGGAGTGGACCACGGGGTCGCGGCGGTTGCGGTTCTTGAGAATGAGCCAGCCGAGGAAGAATTGGGCGAGGATGAAGATGGTCCCGGTGAGGAGTAGGGTGATCAGGAAGTACTCGTCAAAGGCGCGGGCGTGGGCATTGATGCCTTCGGGGAACCACCATTTCCTGATGCCGAATAAGACAGCGACCGTGGCGGCGAGAAGCCAGACTAGGATGGCCAGCAGCATGTAGGGTAAACAACTACTATACGGCAGGCCGGAAGGGCTACTTGCGGGTGGCCGTGACCGTCTGTCCGTTTTGAGTGAGTGTGACTTTGTCCGGTTTGGCTTCGCCCGTGGGGAAGGCGAGGACGGCGTCGACGACTTTCAGGAACAGGGTGTTCTCGTCGGTGGCGAAGAGGGGGAACTTGGGCTGGTTGGTGACCTGGGTGAGGAGTTGCCCATCTTCGAGGAAGATGCGGATGGTGAAGTTGGGGTTGATGGCGTAGTCGCCGGTGAGGCGCTCTTTCTGGGCAGCGGTGAGCGGGACGTCCTTGCGCTCGGTGGACAGCGTGACGGTCTCGTTGTGGACGATGGCCCCCAAGTGGTTGGCGATGGTGTCGGCGACAGGGGTGCTGAGATTGGAGAAGGCAATCACGGTGATACCGGACTCGGGGTAGTAGAGCTGAGCGGTATTGAAGCCGTCGATGCCGCCGCCGTGTCCATAGCGTTTGCGGCCTTTGGGCGGAATGACAATGCCATAGCCGTAGTCGCCGAGGCCGGGAGTGAGCATTTTGCGGAGCGATTCGGGTTTGAGCAGTTTGCCGTTGACGAGAGCCTGGGTCCACTTGAGCAGGTCGCCGGTGGTGGAGTAGAGGGCGCCGGCGGCGTGCGGTACGGACATGTCAATGAAGTCGGCGTTGCGGATGCTGTTGGGAGTGGGTACGTAGCCGAGCGCACGGTGGGGAATGAGAACGGTGTTGCTGTCGTAGCCGGAGCCGCTCATGCCCAGCGGATTGAAAATCATCTCGTTGAGGAGGATGCCGTAGGGTTTGCCGCTGATGGTTTCCAACAGCTGGCCGAGCAGGGCGTAGCCAGAATTGCTGTAGGCGTATTTCGAGCCCGGTTCGAACTCCAGAGGCTTGTCGCGGGTCAGATTCACGAGTTCCTCGATGGTGTGGCGCTGGCGCTTGAACCTGCTATATGCCGGGAAGGCGGTGAAACTGGGAATGCCGGAGGTGTGGTTGAGCAGGTGATGAACGGTGACCTTTTCCCAGGCGGGCGGGGTGTTGGGCAGGTGCTTCGAGATGGGGTCGGCGGTACTGAGTTTGCCCTGTTCTTCGAGTAGTAGCACGGCAGCGGCGGTGAACTGTTTGGTGATGGAGCCGAGGCGGAACTTGGTTGCAGCGTCGTTGGGGACCTGCCACTCGGCATTGGCTGTCCCATAGCTTTTCTGAAAGATCGTATCGACGCCGCGCGCGACCAGGACGCTGCCCATGAACTGCCGCTTGTCGACATAGTGGCGGAGCACTTCGTCCATGCGCGCGGTGTCCTGCGCGACGGCGAGGATCGGGAGTAATAGGAGCGGCAGATGGAGTCGCATGTTTTCCTTATGTACGAGGCGATTCGCTGTCGAGTTCGATAAACCAGCGGTTGGATTGGGCGACGAGTTGCCAGCCTTCCGCGCGATAAAGGGCGTTGCCCGTGTCGTTGTCGGTGAGGCATTCGAGGTTGCAGTAGCGCGCGCCGAGGGATTGCAGGTGGCCGACCATGCCGCGGAGCATCTCCCGCCCGTAGCCTTTGCCCTGGTGGGGCTGGTGGACGGCGAGCAGGTCGATGTAGCCGAGGGCGGGTTCGGGGTCGTAGGTTCCGGTGGCGGCGGCAACGACCTCGTTGTCGACTTCGCCGACTAGAAGGATTTGCGACGCGAAGATTTTGTCGAGGCGGAGTTCCCAGCGACGCCGCCAGTCGCAGCCGTTGAGGGGGCCGAAGCGGGCGTCGAGGTGCTTGAACCAGGTGATGGGTTCGAAGCTGTCGATGATCATCTGGCGGAGGAACGGGAGGTCGGCGGGGGTGGCCAGGCGGAAGGTCATGATTTCCTAGTGTGGCATTGAAGGGGGGTTACCGGCCGAGGGCGCGGCGGCGAGCGCGACGACGTTCGGCACGCTGCACTTCGGCTTCGTTCAGGCCGAAATAGTGGGCGATCTCGTGCCATACTGTCTCTTTGACGAGGTCTTCCAGATGCTGGGGACTACGGGCAAAGCGCTCGTGCGGACCCTGGTAGATGGTGATCTGGTCGGGCAGGTAGAACTGATCGTAAACGCTGCGCTGCGGGAGAGGCCGGCCGTGGTACAACCCCAGCAGGCCCGGCGTGGGGGGCTCGGGCTCGACGACAATCGTGAGGTTTTCGAGACGCCGCCGGTAGCGAGCCGGGACGGCGGCGACGGCCCGCTCGACGAGGGCATCGAAATCGCGCGGGGTCATCATTCTCCCAATACCATTGTGACAAGTCGAAGGGAATAGCAACAGTGACGGAAGCAGAAGCGGTACGCCTGAAGAAGGTCGCCGAGGGGTTGGGGATCGGGAAGATCGGGCGGCACATCTTTTTGTGCGCGGACCAGACGAACCCGAAGTGTTCGGGGAAAGAAGAGAGCACGGCGGCGTGGGAATACCTGAAGAAGCGGTTGAGTGAGCTGGGTTTGTTGAAGGCGGATCCGTGCGTGTTCCGGACGAAGGCGAACTGCCTGCGAGTGTGCGAACAGGGTCCGATCGCGGTGGTGTATCCGGAGGGAGTCTGGTATCACTCGGCGCGGGAGGAAGTGCTGGAACGGATTATTCAGGAGCATCTGGTGGGCGGGAAGCCAGTGGCGGAGTACAGTTTTGCGGTCGATTCGCTCAAGGCCGAGGGGGGCGAGTGAGTAAGAGGATCGTGATTGCGATTGACGGTCCGGGAGGCGCGGGGAAGAGTACGATCGCGCGACGGTTGGCGGTGCGGTTGGGCTTCCTTTATATCGATACGGGGGCGATGTACCGGGCGGTGGCGCTGTGGGCGGAGCGGCAGGGAGTGGATTGGGACGACCGGCTTGCGGTGGAGCAACTGGCGATCGCGGCGGAGATCGGGCTGTCGTCGAATCCGCTGCAAGTGGTGCTGAACGGAGAAGACGTGACGGAGGCGATCCGGCGTCCGGAGATTTCGCAGGGAGCATCGAAAGTGTCGGCGATCGGCGGTGTGCGGCGTGCTTTGGTGGAAAAGCAGCGGACGATGGCCGAGTCCGCGAGCGTGGTGATGGAAGGGCGCGATATCGGAACGGTGGTGTTTCCGAACGCGGATGTGAAGATTTTTCTGGATGCGGCGCAGGATGTGCGCGCCGAGCGGCGGATGAAGGAATTGGGAGAGAAAGCGCCGCCACCGCCGCCGCGCGAACGGGTGATCACGGAGTTGCAGGAGCGGGACGAGCGCGACCGGACCCGGGCGGAGTCGCCGCTGCTGCAAGCGCCGGATGCGCTGCTGGTGGATACCACCAGGCTGTCGATTGAAGAGGTGGAGGAGGCAATTTTGAAGATCATCCGAGAGAAGACGGCCAACGGGAAGGAGTTTGTCCGATCGTGAAGAATTTGCTGGTGATGAAATTCGGAGGCACGAGCATGGGCTCGGCGGACCGGATCAAGACGGCGGCGCGGTTGTCGCGCGAACAACAGGAGCAGCGGCCGGTTGTGGTGGTGGTTTCGGCGATGGCCAAAATCACGGATCTGCTGCTGGATACGTTACGGAAGGCGGAGCGCGGCGACGGGGACGGTACGGAAGGGAATCTGAAGCAGTTGGCCGACCGGCATTTGGTGGCGTGTGGCGAACTACTGAGCGGACCGGCGCTGGACGAAGCGGTGGAGGGTGTCGAGGCGTTAGTGGCCGAGTTCAGCCGGATTGTGAATGGAGTGCGGATGCTGGGCGAAGGGCCGCCGCGGGCGGTGGACGAAGCGGTGGCGATCGGCGAGCAACTGTCGGCGCTGTTGATGGCGTCGTACCTGCGGCACAAAGGGGCGCGGGCGCGGGCGGTGAATGCGCGCGAGATCATCGTGACGGATGCGGTTTTCGGGAACGCCACGCCGCTGATGGGTCCAACGGGGGAGAAGGCGCAGCGGCTGCTGCGACCGCTGGTGCAGGACGGCATTCTGCCGGTGGTCACGGGATTCAACGGGGCAACGATGGATGGCCGCTGCACGACGTTGGGGAGGGGCGGATCGGATTTTTCGGCATCGATTCTGGCGGCGAGCCTGGAAGCGGAAGAGCTGTGGATCTGGACGGACGTGGATGGCATCATGACGGCCGATCCGCGGCTGGTTCCGGACCCGGCGGTGCTGCACGAAGTGACGTATCGCGAGGCGGCGGAACTGGCCTATAACGGGGCCAAGGTGCTGCATCCGCGGACGCTGGCGCCGCTGGCCGAGCGCCAGATCCCGGTTTGGAGCAAGAACAGCTTCGCGCCGGAGAAGCCGGGAACCAAGATTGTGCCGGAGGTGAAGACGCCGCCGGGTCCGCGGGCGGTGACGTCGATGGCGCACGTGGCGCTGATCTCGATGGAGCCCGATAGCGCGGAAATTTCCGGGACGCGGCTGATGGGGCGGGCACTGGACGCATTGTCGAGCACGAGCGCCGAGGTGCTGGCCATCACGAGTTCGAGCTACCGGCAGAGTTTCTGTTTTCTGGTGCGGAAGGATGAACTGGGGCGGGCGGTGGAAGCACTGGAGTCGAGCCTGTCGTTGGAGTTGGCGCACGGCTACCTGAAGCCGATCGACGTGGACGATAACGTGGGGTTGCTGGCGGTGGTGGGTGAGGGGATGCGCGGTTCGCCGGGGTTGGCGGGGCGGATTTTCACGGCGATTTCGCGCGAGAAGGTGAACATCATCGCCATTGCGCAGGGGTCCAGCGAATTGACGATCGCGATCGTTGTGGCGCGTGACGGCCTGGACAAGGCGGTTCGCGCCGTCCACGCCGAATGCAAGATGGGCGAATTGGCCCGCCGCGCTTAGGAGTGCGGAGTTGGATACACTAAAAGGAACTGCGCCGTTATCGCCCGAAGGCTGTTTTGTGTTCGCCCGACCCGGGCAAGTTCGCGGGGCTCGTTCCTGATTAAGTAGGAGATATTCACCGGCATGTTTGATTTATTCCGCTCGCGCGCGAAGGCTATGCGCTATCTGCTGATTGTGCTGCTGTCGCTGGTAGCGCTTTCGATGGTTATCACGCTCATTCCCGGATTCGGGACACCAAGCTACGGCACCAATGAGCAGGTTTTGGCGGAGGTGGGCGACGAAGTGGTGACGCAGCGCATGGTGGCGCAGGTGATCCAGGCGCAGATGCGCAACCAACAGATGGCGCCGCAGATTGTCGAGATGATGCTACCGCAGGTAGTGAACCAGATTGTCGGGGAACTGGCCACGGCGTATGAGGCCAAGCGGCTTGGATTGAGCGTGACGGACCAGGAGATGATCCAGACGATCCAGACGCTGATGCCACACCTTTTCCAGGGCGGCGAGTTTGTGGGCCGTGAAGCGTACCAGGCGACATTGGCGCAAATGAACTCGACGATCCCGGAGTTTGAGCGCAAGGTGAGGCAGAACATCCTGCTCGAAAAGCTGCAGCGCGTGGCCTTCGACGGCATGGTGATTCCTCCGGCCGAGGTGGATGCCGAACTGAAGAAGAAGAGCGAGAAAGTGCAGTTGAGCGTCGTCAAGTTCGACGCAGAAGAGATTAAGAAAACGCTGAAGCCGTCTGTGGACGAGTTGAAAGCGTACATGAAGAAGGACGAAGCGCGCTTCCAGACCCCTCCCAAGAGGACGATTGGGTTGATTATCGCCGATGCGGACAAACTGGGCGAGTCGCTGCCGATCACTGACGCAATGATCAAGCAGGAATACAGTGCGCAGATGGACCGCTGGCGCGTGCCGGAACGGGCCAAGGTGCGGCACATTCTGGTGAAGGCCGACCAGAACGCGTCGGCGGAGGACAAGAAGAAGGCTCGGGAAAAGGCGGAAGGCCTGCTCAAGCAGATCAAGGGTGGGGCGGACTTCGGCGAACTGGCCAAGAAGAACTCCGACGATCCGGGTTCGGCGACCAAGGGTGGGGATCTCGATTGGGTGCAGCGGGGCCAGACTGTAAAGCCGTTTGAAGACGCGGCTTTTTTGATGAAACCGAAGGACCTGAGCCCGGTCGTGGAAACCATTTTCGGCTACCACATCATCCAGACGACCGAGAAAGATCCGGGCCGTTTGAAGCCGCTGGACGAGGTTCGCTCAGAGTTGGTGTCGGAGATGCGGAAGCGGCAGTTATTCGACCGGATGCCGGCGCTGGCCGACCAGGCGCACGCCGAACTTGCCAAGGCGCCCGACCAGGGAGAACAGATTGCGCAGAAGCTGGGCCTGATCTACGCCAAGGTCGAGAGGGCGGGTCCGGACACGGCCTATCCGGTGTTGGGCAAGAGCCTGGAACTGGACCGGCAACTGGCGCCGCTGAATAAGGGGGGCGTGACGCCGGTGGTGCAGACCTCGGACAACAAGCTGCTGGTGGCGAGCGTCCTGGAGTTTTTCCCCGCCAAGATCGGCGAGTTTGAAGAGGTGAAGGATACGGTGCGGATGGCCTATCTCGACAGCCGTTCGCGGGAACTGGCCGAAGAGCGGGTGAAAGCGTTTGAAGCCAAGCTTCGCGCCAACAATGGCGACTTCCTTAAGACGGCGAAAGACATGGGGATGAAGGTGGTGGACACGGGCGAGTTTGAGCGCAACGGGCAGATGAAGGACGTGGGCCCGGCGGCCTACTTTGGCGAGCAGCCGTGGGTCAATCCGGTGGGCGGGGTTGTCGGTCCTTACCGTGTGAGCGCCACTCCCTATTGGTTTAAGATCGTGGCGCGCAAAGAAGGCGATCCGAAGACGATGGAGGCCGAGCGCGGCGCCGTGGTGGCCACGATTCGCGAACGCAAACTGCGGGAGCGGCGGGAGTTGTTTGAAGAAGGCGTGATGCGGCAGTTGAAGAGCGACGGCAAGCTGAAGGTAAACGACGAGGCCATCAAGCGGATGGCGTCGGCTTATCGCAGCAGCTAAAGCCGCATCATGGAAGCCATCATCGATTTCATCCGGATACTGACGAATCCGGATCGGCTGATTCAGTTACTGACGACGGTATTCAGCGGCTGGTGGGGTTATGCCCTGCTGTCGGGGATTGTGTTTGCGGAGACCGGACTTCTGGTGGGATTCTTTCTGCCAGGCGATTCGCTCCTGTTCACGGTGGGTGTGGTGGCCGGGGCCGGCAAGCTGAATATCTTCCTGATCAACCTGGTGCTGATGGCTGCCGCCATCATCGGCGACGGTGTCGGCTATGCGCTGGGCCGCAAGGCAGGGGTGGCGGTCTTCAACCGGCCGGACTCGCGCTTCTTTCACAAAGATCACCTGCGGCGGACCGAAGAGTTCTACGCCAGGCATGGCGGCAAGACGATTATCTATGCGCGGTTCGTGCCGATTATCCGGACGTTTGCTCCGTTTGTGGCGGGAGTAGCCGGGATGGGTTACCTGCGATTCCTCACGTTCAATGTTTTTGGCGGGATCGGATGGGTGGCGTTACTCACTTTGTTGGGCTACACGCTGGGGAGCCAGCCGCTGGTGCGAGCGCATTTCGAGAAGGTGATTCTGGGGATCATCGTGATTTCGGTATTGCCCGTGCTGAAGGAGATCGTCTCCGCCCGGAGGAGCCGGCAGTAATGCCCGCGAATTTTCGCGCGGAACTGGTGGCCTGTCTGGGCCAGCCGGTGGATGAGAATCCAACCGGCGCGATGCAGGAAGCGGCGTTCCAGGCACTTGGTCTCAACTGGCGGTATCTGACTATTGAAGTGCCGCCGGGCGCATTGAAGGATGCCATGGCGGGAGTGCGTGCGTTCGGGATGCGTGGCATCAACCTGACGATTCCTCACAAGGTGGCGGTGATCGAGTACCTGGACGAGTTGACACAGGAGGCCCAGGTGATCGGCGCGGTGAACACGGTGAGGCGCGAGGGCGCCAGGCTGATCGGCGAGAACACCGACGGCAAAGGATTTCTGCGCGGCGTACGAGTGGATGCCCAGTTGGATCCGAAAGGCAAGCGTGGCGTGGTGCTGGGGGCGGGCGGGGCTGCCCGGGCGATCGTCACGGAACTCGCGCTGGCCGGGTGCGCGGAGATCGTGGTGGTGAACCGTTCGGTGGAGCGCGGCGAGGCGATGGTCGCGGAACTGGCGGCCAGGACCGGCGCGAACATCCGCTTTCAGCCTTGGTTGGGCGTGTACGCGGCGCCCACGGATGTGGATCTGCTGGTCAACGCCACGTCGATCGGACTGTACCCCGACGTCGACGCGGTGCCTCCGGTGGATCTTTCCGGCGCACAGGATGGAATGTTGGTGAGCGACGCTGTGTTCAATCCGCCCGAAACGGGATTGTTACGCATGGCGCGGCAGCGTGGACTCCCGGTGCTGGATGGACTTTCAATGCTCGTCTATCAAGGTGTGATTGGCTTTGAACTGTGGACCGGCCGTAAGGCGCCGGAAGACGTCATGAAGTCGGCCCTCCGCCAAGCCCTCGACTGCGTGTAGGCTCATCCCCAGGCGAGGTGCATTGCAGTCTTCAATTCAATTTCTCCTTGTTGATTGGGTTGATGTTGCCGCTCATGATCGACAGGCGGAGACGACTTCGCCACTCCTGTCGCCAAGAGGCTGGATTTCGGTGAATACTCGCGCGTTGAACTCGCCCAGAGTGATGGGTACCGCCACCTTCAGCATCAATGTAAAGATGAGGAACCCCAAGGCAAACACCCCGGCAGCGACGCGCACCTCAATGAGGGTTGGATAGTACTCGTAAATCTCGCCCAAAGCATCGGGCGTCAATCCCGGGATAATGAGTCCCATTCCTTTTTCGATGTAAACGCCCGCGTACGTCGCAAAACAGCCCAGATTTAGTGTGATCCAGTTGCGGCGTGTCGCGGGCACGATAAATAGTGCGAAGGCGACGACGTTGAGCGCCACCGCACTCCAGGCGAAGGGGACGAGCGTTCGATGCTCTCCAAGCCCGGAGTACCAGTAGCGCGTGTACAGCAGGTGTTCGGTGTCCGAGTAGTATTCCTTGAAAGCCTCGGCGCCGTGCAGGAAGAGGTTGAAGAACATGGCGTAGGCCATCAGTTCGGCCACTTTCCAGATGGCGTCCCGCTGAATCTCAAACTGGGTGAACCGCCGCAAAAGCTGGAGCACAACCAGCAGGATGGCCGGACCAGAGCAGAAAGCTGAAGCCAGAAACTGGGGCGCCAGGATCGAGGAATTCCAGTAAGGGCGGGCGGCGAGGGCGTTGTACAGGAAGGCGGTAACGGTGTGAATCCCGACGGCCATCGGGATCGATAAGAGCACTAGCGGCACCACCAAACTCTTGTTGTAGTGCTGGCGATGAAACGCCCGGTACAGAATGTGGGTGGCGACGATGAAATTCGTCACGAAGTATAGATTGAGCACGAGAACGTCCCAGGCGAGAATCGAGCGGGGGAAATTGAGATGCCCCACGATCGGGAAGAGATGCCAGAAGCGATCGGGACGTCCGAGGTCCACCAGCACAAATAGGAGGCACATCACAATCGCGCTGATGGCCAGAAGTTCGCCATAGATCACGATTTCGCGAATGGGCTTCCAGTCATATATGTAGGCCGGGATAACGAGCACTACCGCGGCTGCGGCCACGCCCACCAGAAAGGTGAAGTTGCCGATGTAGAAACCCCAACTTACCTGGTCGCGCATGGCGGTGACAATCAGCCCGGTACGCACCTGTTCCGCAAAGGCCGCCGCGCCGGAAACGATCAGAACGGCGAGGACGCCGAGCCAGACCCAATAACTTGTGTTGCCGCGAAGTGCCAGATGGAGGCTTCCGCGCACAAAGTGCAGGAACAGGCCGGCTGAAGGGGAGAATCTGTCAGGTTGCATAGAAGTAAAAGAACCTCGGCACAGTATTGAGTTCCTGTTTGAGGACCAGGACCCGCTTGTGTTCGATGATGTAGCGGATTTCGCTGTCCTTATCGAGCAGGTTGCCGAACTTTCTTGCGCCCACAGGACACACTTCCACGCAGGAGGGATAACGTCCGGTGCGGACCCGCTGGATGCAGAACGTGCACTTCTCGACGACACCTTTACGGCGCGGCCGGTTGCCGAGATAGTGCGTGTTCTTGTTGAGCTGTTCTGGAGGGATCAATGGCTCGGTCCAGTTAAAGTGCCTGGCTCCGTAAGGGCAGGCCGCCATGCAGTAACGGCATCCAATGCACCAGTCATAGTCGATCACTACGATCCCGTCGCGCTCCGTCCATGTGGCTCCCGTCGGGCACACCTTGGTGCAGGGAGCATTCCGGCATTGCTGACAGGCCACCGGAACGTAAAAGTGGCCCTCTTGCGGCACGCTGTCCGACTGGTAATACGGGTCTGCGTGGGCAAAGTCGATGCCTTTCTCCTTCTCCATGGAAAGAACGCGAATCCAATGTAGTTCGGGGCTTTTCGACTGGTTGTTTTCTTCAACGCAGGCGTGCACGCAGCGGCGGCAGCCAATGCAGCGGGAGATATCGAGGGCATAAGCGAATTCAACGCCCGGCTGCGGACCGGTGTCCGACACCGTGACGTCCGCGTTATGGCGCTGCTTGTACTGACGTTCCATCTCGTTGATGGCTTTCTTGATCTTGTAGCGAGGCATCTCGTAGAGGCGCTGCGGTCCGCAGGCAGTCATAATCCAGCCGGCCAGGCCGGCAACGGTCGAAGACATGAACATTCTGCGGTTTGATACCGATTCTTTACTAGTGTCGGGTTCCATGGGGGGTCCTGGCTTGCGACTTCGGTTGCGCGCCCCGGCTGGGGGGATGGGGCGCAGGCGCGGGTGCGATGGCGCGGAAGCGCGGCTGGTGCGGGTTGTGACAATGGGCGCAGAGCAGATAGCGTTTCGGGCCATTCCAATGGCCACTGCGTTTGCCGTGGACGCCGGCGCGCCAGTCGCGGAGTTTCTCGCCATGGCACTGGCCGCAAAGCTTGTACGATTCATTAAATGACACCTGTTCGCCGCTGGCCAGGTGGAGCGAATCGCGATTCACAGCATCGTGACAATCGAGGCACCAGCGGTGTTCCTGGTCATGCTTCAACACGATGTCCGCGTGCATTCCCGTCAACTCGCGGCGCGTGCGGTTCGCCGCCATGCCGGCGTGACAGGTGGAGCAAGGGAAGATTCCTTCTGAAAAAGGAGGTGGCGGCACTTCAACACGCTCCTCGGCCTGCTGCTTAGCCGGGAGGGTTGGCCCCGAGGAGGACACTTCGGAGGAGCTGATGACCTGAAAGAGCGCTACGGCCGCCACCGAAATCATGATGTTTCTCATGCACCGGCTCCGCAATCAATGACAGTGCAGTTCGACTGTCCGCTGCATTTCGCGCAGCCACATCGTCTGAAACAGTTGAAGCCGCTGGCCGATGACGGCGGCAACGTTCAAGGTGATCGCGTAGCCTGCCGCGGGGTCGTCCGCGAACATTTCACGCAGAGCCTCACGGGAGAGGGCGATCACCTCGGTTTCCACCGGCGCGGTCGCCTTCAGAGTGAAGCGAAACGGGGGAATGAGAGCGGACCAGCCAACCGTCTGGCCTGGACCCATCTCTTCCACCAACACGTCCTCTACCTGGCCTCGCACTTGCATCGGAAGGGTTAGTTTGATGCGGCCACGTTCGACGATAAAGATCCGGTCGGCATCAGTTCCGATGGCGAATAACTCCGCCCCTGTGCGGAGGCTGACACGCGCGCCCAGAGAAAGCGCCCGAGCGACCTCGTCGTCAGGCAGGCCGTTAAACAGTTCCAGTTGTCCGTTGATCATGGCGACGGCATCCTATTGGATCAGCCTCGAAACCGTTTTGCTGTGGAGCAAGGCAGACGAGGGAGAGACGACGAACGACTCGGCAGCAGCATGTTCGAGGCGAATGTGGTTTTCAATTTGGAGCAATAGGGCCTCGACTGGCACGTGGGGGTGTGGGTCCCGGGTGTCGATCGTGAAGTCAGTGAAGAACCGGGCCGCCGGCAGCGGGACAACGGTCTCGTGCTTCGGCTTGGGAGGTTGGGTGGATTGCTCGGGGCGGGTGGCGGCGCCGAAGGCGGCAGCCACGATGGCCAGAGCGAAGATACTCATCGCGAGAATCGTGAGAAACATTTCCATAAAAGTGCTCTCTTCCGCGGCCATCTATGGCACTTAGCAGGCCAAACGTGAAAGCCCAGCAAATCGGCCGTTCGGCGGCTCCGGCGCCTGGAAGTACTGCCATCCTGTCAGGTCACGGGCTGCCAGGTTGGCAGCCCTTTGACGGCTGCGCCGAACTCTGACATGATCGAGCATCTGTGAGGAGATGACATGAAACTGTCTTTCCACAGCATGACGGCCGGCCTGGTCGTGGGGATTGCCGGGGCTGTGCTCACGGCGTGCGTGGCCGGAGGTTACATCTACTCCGTCCATCACTACAAAAGCCTTCTGGAGACGGCACGGCTGACTGCGCTTACCCAGGGCGAACTGATCCGCGCCGCGCTCGAGCACCAGATGATGGAAAACGATCGAAGCCTCATCGCACGAATGATTGCGGACTTCGGCCGCGAAGCCCGGGTGGAGAGTGTTGTTCTGCTGGACCACTTCGGCATGAAGCGGTTTTCCGGCGGATCGCGCGAAGTAGAGGATCTCAATCTGGCATCCCCGACCTGCCAGGCGTGCCACCGGTATCCACCGGAACAAAGGGGCACCAGCCGTGTGATCGAAACACGGGACGGAACAATCCTGCGTACCGTGATTCCTTTTCGCAACCGGCCAGCTTGCCACCGCTGCCACAATGCGAACCAGACGATTAACGGAATTCTCATTCTGGACTACGATGCGGGAGAGATTCATGCGGGCCTGTCGAAAGACCTGCGCTGGATGGTTGGCGGCAGTGGCCTGATTGCATTGCTGCTGGTCGGAGCGATCGGGCTGATTGTGCGCCTGGTGGTACTTCGGCGCTTGCAACGATTCGAGACGGTAGCGCGCGAGATCGCCGCGGGAGATCTGGAACGGCGAGTGCCCGCGGACGGGAGCGACACTCTGGCGTGGCTCGGGCGGGAGTTCAACACGATGGCCGATTCGATGACAGGCCTCGTGAGCGAGGTGCGACGGCAACGCGAGCGGCTGGAAACCGTAATCAACAGCATTGACGACGGCATCGTAGTCTTGGATGAACGCCGTAATGTGATTGCCGCGAACGACGCGTTTCTCCAGCGTGCGGGCCAATCGCGGCGACAAGTGCTCGGCCAATGCTGCCGCGATGGCGGTGCGTGCAACGTGGACGACTGTCCCACGCAGGCCTGTTTGCGCTCAGGC
>JAEUQD010000040.1 GCA_016789925.1 Bryobacterales bacterium
AACCTGGTGCGGAGCCTGTCGAGTTCCGACCGCCCGCACGTGCTCAACGTCAACTTCATCTACGAACTGCCGTTCCTCAAGAACCGCCGCGACGTGGTGTCGTTCGTCGCGGGGGGCTGGCAGGTGTCTGGCTTTGCGACCTACCGCAGTGGGGCTCCACTGTCGATCACGGACACGGTGGACACCGCTGGCGTGGGTCCGGGGAGTGGCAACCAGCCCTGGGACCTGGTGGGCGACCCGAGTGTTTCCGGTGAGCGTGGGCTCGACCGCCCGTGGTTCAACGGCGCCGCGTTCGCGCGTCCTGCCCTGGGCCGTTTCGGCAACGCCGGACTCAATATCCTGCGCGGTCCCGGCTTCAGCAATTTGGACCTGGCGCTATTCAAGAATTTTCGGGTGAGGGAGAACGGGCTGAATATCCAGTTTCGGGCCGAGACTTTCAACACGGTGAATCATCCCGTTCTGTCGAATCCGAATATCAATCCGCGCGGCGGCTTCTTCGGGGTGGTGACCGGGAAATCCGGGGAGCGAAATCTCCAGTTGGCCCTCAAGGTATCTTTCTAACAATGACCAGACGCGAGTTCACGTCACTTCTCGCCGCCCCGGCGGCGGCCGCGATCGCACCGGGGCTTCACCTGATCGCCCACCGCGGCGGTGTGGTGGATGCGACGCGGCCCGAGAATAGTCCGGCCGCGGTGCGCACGGCCATCGAGCACGGCTATTGGATGCTCGAGGTCGATATCCGCCGCTCGCGCGACGGCGAACCGGTGCTTTATCACGACAACAATCTGTCGAAGTACTTCGGCACGTCCGCGCGGGTGGAAGACCTGACCTGGAGCGAGCTTCGCGGTCTCACTTCGAAACCCGGCGGTACGCCTCCGCTCCACTTCGACCTGCTATGCGCCACCTGCGGCGCCGCCAACATGCGGCTGATGCTCGACCTCAAGGGGCAGTGGGAGCCTGCCTTCTACCAGCAGCTTCTGCGGATCATGACCACTCACAAAATCCCGCAGCCCATCTGGTCGCTCGGCGGCCCGCGGGTCCGACCGCTGTTCGACGGCCACGTCATGGTCTCCGTCAACCGCAAGACGCTCCAGGCGGCGCTCGACAGCGGCGAGCCGGTGGCCCAACGCTACTTTCTGTTTGAACTGGGCAGCGACCTTGACGAGTCCGCGATTCAGCTAGCCGTGCGGAACAAGGTGACCCCGACCGCGGCCATCAACACGTTTCGCTACACGATGGCCAAACGCGACGAATGGGAAGGTCCCAAAGAGGACATCGCCCGGCTCCGCTCGCTGGGCTTGCGACACTACCAGGTCGACTCCCGCTACGAGTCTCTGTTCTCGTAGCGCGCCGCGCCGCGCTAGACGACGTCGTAGAGCCAGGGCAGGTACTTCTGGCCGGTCAGATTTTTCTCCATCTCCGGCCACACCCGCTGATGGTCCGCGCTGGCTACCCACTTCAGGCGCAGTTCTTCGGTCTGGAAGCTGATCAGCAGCCGGTAGTTGAACTTGCCGGGTCCGGCGCCCGCCATTGCTTTCCGGAACTTCAGCAGCTTCACGTCCACAAAGCCCGGTTGCTTGCGGATGGTGGGTTCAAACGTCTTCTTGAACGTCGCCGCGAGCGTCGCTTCCTTCGCCGGGTCCACTTCCAGTTCGACGTGTAGTTGAATAGCAGTCATAGCAGCCTCCACGGGGAGCATGGCCGCGGCACTGGCGGCCGCCAGGGTTTGGATCGACTTGCGGCGGTTCATCACGGCTGATTCTAACAGACCCGGATCACCACTTTGCCGAAATGGGCGCCGGATTCGAAGTAGCGCAGGGCGTCGCGCGTTTCCTCCATTGAAAACACGCGGTCCACCACGGGCCGGATCTGGTGCAGGTCGATGGCGCGGTTCATGGCCTCGAACATGTCGCGGGAGCCGACGAAGACGCCCTGGATGCGAACGGACTTCATGAGCGCCGCCGTCAGGTTCACATCGGCCGGACCTTCGGCGCGGTTGCCGATCAGGTAAATGCTGCCGCCCATCCGGGCAGCGCGGATGCTTTTGCCGATGGTGGCGGGGCCGCCGATTTCGACGATGTGGTCCACGCCGCGCCCTCCGGTAGCCTTGCGCGCGAACTCTTCCCAGTCGGGCTGGGTGTTGTAGTTGACGGTATGGTGCGCGCCAAGCGAACTCAGCCGTTCGAGCTTGGCATCGCTCGACGAGGTGGCGATCACGCGCGCGCCCGCGGCCACGGCGAATTGCAGCGCGAAGATCGACACGCCGCCGCTACCCTGCACCAACACGCTTTCGCCCGCCTGCAGGCGGCCTTGGGGGAACAGCGCATTCCACGCGGTCACGGCCGCGCACGGCAGCGTCGCCGCCTCTTCGTCGGAGAGATGGTTGGGCACCGTCACCAGGCCGTCTTCATGCAACTTCACTTGTTCGGCCAAAACGCCCTGGAAGAAGGCGCCCATGGCGGATTTCGCTTTCGCTTCGTTCGGTTCACCCGCAATCCACGACTGCATGAAGATGCCGGCCACGCGGTCGCCGGGCTTCACGCGGGTGACGCCCGCGCCCACCGCGGTCACCTCGCCGGCAGCGTCGGAGCAGATCGTGAGCGGCTGCGGCACTTTCTTCGAATAGAGCCCCTTGACGA